>DJPE01000033.1:30672-62411 GCA_002439705.1 Christensenella sp. UBA6420 | reverse complement strand
TTCGGACTTTACGAATTCGACGGAACGTGTCAGTACGAATACGAAGATATTTATAAGCAGGAACATAAGAGTTGGGGTACGAGAGTATTCGACTACAACAAGCCGCAGGTAAGAAGTTATCTTATAAGCGCGGTGGATTTCTGGTTTACAAACTATCATATAGACGGTATGCGTCTGGACGCGGTTGCAAGTATGCTTTATCTTAACTATGACCGCAGAAACGGAGAATGGCGCCCCAACGAAAAGGGCGGGGAATTTAATCTCGAAGCCATTTACTTTTTGCAGACGCTTAATCAGACCATTCTTACCCGTCACCCCGACGTAATGATGATTGCGGAAGAATCGACGGCGTTTCCGATGGTGACGATGCCCCCGAAGATAGGCGGACTCGGATTTAATTACAAGTGGAATATGGGGTGGATGAACGACACTCTCGACTACATAAAGACCGACCCGCTTTTCCGTAAAGGTAACCACGACAAGCTTACTTTCTCGCTAACGTACGCGTTCAGCGAAAACTATATTTTGCCTTTCTCGCACGACGAAGTGGTACACGGAAAGTGCAGTCTTATAGGTAAGATTCCCGGGTCGTACGAAGAAAAGTTCGGCGGGTTGAAGACGTTACTTTCCTATCAGATAGCGTTCCCCGGCAAGAAGCTCAACTTTATGGGTAACGAATTCGGGCAGTTTATCGAATGGGATTATAAAAAGAGTCTTGACTGGTTCTTGTTGGACTACGACAGTCATACTCTTGTACGTTCTTACGTAAGGGATATGAACAGAATGTATCTCGACAACAAGCCTATGTACGAACTCGACTGTTCCTACGACGGGTTCAAGTGGGTGGTAGTCGACGACAGCAGTCAGAACGTGATAGCCTTTACCCGTTACGACAAGAAAGGCGACGGAATAACGGTAATAATAAACTTCTCGCCGGTAAAAAGAAGCGATTACCGCATAGGCGTGGACAGGCCGGGCGTATATACCGAAATACTCAATTCCGAAAGCGTAAAGTATGGCGGAAAAGTCGAGTGCGGAAGAGAATACGTCACGATAGACGAAGCCCGTCACGGAAAAGAACAGTCGATAGCTCTGGAAATGGAAGGCAATTCGGCTATATTCATCAAATGGACAAAAGCTCTCGACGAGAGTCAGATAAAACCTATTAAAAAAACAAACGACACGATGAAGGGAGAGGAGATTCCCGCAACCCGCAAGGGAAGAAAAAAATAAGGAGAGAATCAAATGTTAAGTACAAAGAAAGAATGTGTGGCAATGTTGCTTGCAGGCGGACAAGGTACTCGTTTGGGCGTGCTTACTCAGGACGTAGCCAAACCTGCCGTTCCGTTCGGCGGAAAGTACAGAATAATCGACTTTCCTATATCGAACACGATAAACTCGGGTATCGACACGATAGGCGTGCTTACTCAGTATCAGCCGTTCGAACTTAACCAGTATATCGGCAACGGTCAACCGTGGGATTTGGACAGACTGAACGGCGGCGCGTTCGTTTTGCCCCCTTATCAGAAAGGCAAATCGGGCGAGTGGTACAAAGGCACCGCGAACGCTATCTATCAGAACATTAACTTTATCGACAGATACAATCCCGAATACGTCCTTATATTAAGCGGCGACCATATCTACAAGATGGACTATTCCGAAATGCTTGACGAGCATAAGAAAAACAACGCCGACTGCACGATAGCGGTACTTAACGTCAGCATCGAAGAAGCGAGCCGTTTCGGCATAATGAACACCAACGAAAACAACGAAATATACGAGTTCGAAGAAAAACCGAAACACCCGAAGTCCACCAAGGCGAGCATGGGTATCTATATCTTCACCTGGAGTAAATTAAGAGATTATCTCATAAGAGACGAAGAGAATAAGGACAGCAGCAACGACTTCGGTAAGAACATTATTCCGATGATGCTTAAAGACGGACAAAGGCTTTTCGCTTACGAATTTTCGGGATACTGGAAAGACGTAGGTACCATAAGCTCTTTGTGGGAAGCGAACATGGACGTGTTGCACCCCGAAATAAGCGGACTTACCTTAAACGACCGCAATTGGAAAATCTACGCGAGAAACACCGCCGAACCCCCTCACTATATCGGCGAAAACGCCGTAATAAGCAATTCGATAGTCAGCGAGGGCTGCAATATCGACGGTAAAATAACAAATTCCGTAATCTATCACGGCTCTACGGTGGAACAGGGCGCGGAAATAAAGGACAGCATAATAATGCCCGATACGAAAATCGGAGCAAATTCCCGTATCTGTCACGCAATAGTCGGTTGGAACGCAACTATCGGCGAAAACTGCGTAATAGGCGCGCCGCAAAAAGCTCCCGTCGGCGGAGAATGGAAGATAGCGGTAGTTGCGCCCGAAATAGAACTCGAACGCAACAGCGTAGTCAAGGAAGGAGAAATGAAGGGAGGTAACAAATAATGAACAATATGATGAGCGTCCTTTTCGCCGCAGGTAACGAAGCGAAATTAAACGAACTTACTTTACACAGAACCACGGCTTCTCTTCCTTTCGGCGGAAGATACCGTCTTATCGACTTCACTTTAAGTAATCTCGTAAACTCCGGAATAACTCAGATAGGAATAGTCACGAGAAGCAACTATCAGTCCCTTATGGATCATATCCGTCAGGGCAGAGACTGGGACCTTAACCGTAAAAACGGCGGTATAAGCGTTTTTCCGCCCTTCGTTTACAATTCTTCGAGAGAAGTATACAAGGGAAAAATCGAAGCTATCTACTCTATCCTTAACTTTCTTAACAAGTCCAGGGAAGACTACGTAGTAATCAGTAACTGTAACGTCGCCGCCAATATCGACTTCGAAGAAATCTTCGATAAACACGTCGAGCGCAACGCTTCCGTTACCGTGGTCTGCCACAAAGGTTACACCACCACTTCTCCGAGAGTGGTTATAGAATGCGGGGAAGACGAGAAAATAACCGACATTTACGAAACCGAATACGTCGGCAACGAAGAAAAACTCATTTCTCTCAACACTTACATCATTAAGAAAGATTTGTTAATCGAGTTGGTTCAGAAGGCTTATGCGAGAGGCTTTGTCGATTTTGAAAAGGATATTTTGTTCAAGCTCGTCGGCGAAGGCAGCGTTTATGCGTACGAACTTACTCAATACGCCGCAATAGTGGACGACGTGAAGACCTATTACGGAGAGAGTATGAATCTTCTTAACTTCGAAACGAGAGAAGCGTTGTTCGGACAGCCCGCGAAGATTTACACGAAGGTAAAGGACAGCGTTCCTACCGTATATAAAGAAGGAGCTAAGGTAAGTAATTCTCTTCTCGCGGACGGCTGCGTTATAAACGGCACCGTCGAAAACAGTATCCTTTTCCGTAACGTAAGGATAGAAGAAGGAGCGGTAGTCAAAAATTCCATCGTTATGGAAAACGGCATCGTCGGGAAGAATTCCAGACTGTCTTATGCCATTACCGATAAGGACGTTACTATAAGCGACGACAGAGATATATCGGGCTTCATCACTTATCCTATCGTTATCGTAAAGGGTAAGAGAGTTTAGTCGGATAAACAAAAAAAGTTATAGACACATTTAGGAGGTCAATATGAAAATATTATTTGCGACCAGCGAAGCGGGTCCGTTTATGAGGACGGGCGGTTTGGGCGACGTAGGACAGGCTTTGCCTTTGGCTCTTACGAAAGAAAAACAGGACGTGAGAGTGATTATGCCCCTTTACGACGGTATCAAGGATATTTACCGTCAAACAATGCAGTTTTTGGGTTCTAAGGTGGTTACGCTCGGCTGGCGTCAGCAGTACGCGGGCGTATTTTTCTACGAATACGAAGGAGTCAAGTATTACTTCATCGACAACGAATATTATTTCAAGCGTTTCGGTATCTACGGTCACTACGACGACGGCGAAAGATTTGCGTTCTTTTCGAGAGCCGTTCTCGACGTGTTGCCCCTTATCGACTTTTTTCCTGCCGTAATTCACTGCAACGACTGGCAGACCGGACTTATTCCCGTATATCTCGACGCTTTTTACAGGGGCGACGAGCGTTACGCCAATATCCGTACCGTAATGACTATTCACAATATAGAATTCCAGGGCGAAATGGACAAGAGCTGCATTTCCGAAGTGTTCGGTATCCCCGCTTCCCACGCAAGCATAGTCGAATATAACAACAACGCCAACATGCTTAAAGCAGGTATAGAAGCGAGTCACGCCGTCACTACGGTAAGCCGTACTTACGCGGAAGAAATTCTTAATCCGTACTTTGCTTGCGGGCTTGAGGACATTCTCGCGAAACGCCGCTATAAAATAAGAGGAATACTTAACGGTATCGACACCGACGTATATAACCCGGCAAAAGATAACGCCCTTTTTGCTAAGTACACCTTGAAGACGGTATCTAAAAAAGCCGCCGACAAGAAAGGCTTGCAGGAACTCGTAAACTTACCCGTCGTCGCCGACAAACCCCTTATCGGTATGGTAACGAGACTTACCAACCAGAAAGGCATGGACCTTGTGATGGAAGTCATCGAAGAAATCCTTTCTATGGATATTCAGATGGTAATACTCGGCACGGGCGACTGGAAGTACGAAACCGCTCTTAACGAACTTTCGAGAAGATACGGAAATAAATTAGCCGTAATAATAAACTTCTCCAAAGACATCGCGAGCAAGATTTACGCAGGCAGCGATATGTTTCTTATGCCGAGCAAATTCGAGCCGTGCGGATTAAGTCAGCTTATCGCGATGCGCTACGGTTCGGTACCCATAGTCCGCGAAACGGGTGGCTTAAAGGACACCGTACCCGCATTCAATCCCGTTACGCGCGAAGGCAGAGGGTTTACTTTCAAGACCTACAACGCATACGATATGCTCGACGCGATAAGGAGAGCCGTCGGCACTTATTACAACAAGGAAGAGTGGGCTTCGATAGTAAGCAACGATATGAGCGGAGATTACAGCTGGAAAGCTTCCGCAAAAGAGTACATAAAACTCTATAACGAAATTACGAAATAGCATAGCGACAGTTTATTCCCCGACAAAAAATTTTCGTCGGGGAATAGTATTGTCTTAATATGGAAAGATTAAAGGTATAAACACCTTTTTTATAAAAAATATATATTATACATAGGAGAAAGATATAGGTAATGATAAATATCACTAAAAAAGAATTTGAGCAGCTTATCGAGCTTAAACTCGCAAAAATGTTCGGCGTGAAGAAAGAAGACGCAAGCGAACAGATTATGTACAGAGCTTTGTGTCTCGTCGTGAAAGACTTGCTCACGCAGGAAAGAGTAGAGTTCAAGAAGAAAGTCCGCAAGGAAGGGACTAAACAAGTTTATTACATGTCCATGGAATTTCTGCTCGGAAGGTCGTTAAGAAACCATTTATATAACAGCGGAATACTTGACACCGCGACCAAAGCCGTCAAGGAAATGGGCTTCGATATAGAACGTCTTATGGAGATAGAGCCCGACGCAGGCTTAGGCAACGGCGGTCTGGGGCGTCTTGCCGCGGCGTATATGGACAGTCTTACCGCACTCGGATACGCGGCGGGCGGTTTCTCGATAAGATACGACTACGGTATTTTCAAACAGAGAATAGTAGACGGCTGGCAGATGGAACTTCCCGACGATTGGTTGAATAACGGCGACGTATGGCTCAATCCGAGAGAAGAAGATACCTTTGAAGTTAAGTTCGGCGGAACGCTCGAAGAAAACTGGGTGGACGGAAAACTTAAAGTGGAACAGAAGAATGCGACTACCATAGTAGCCGTACCGTACGACATGAACGTAAGCGGATACGGCAGCGACGCAATTAACACTCTTCGTCTTTGGTCTGCACGCGCTCCGATGGGATTCGATATGAACCTGTTTTCAAGGGGCGAATACGTCAAGAGTATCGAAGCCAAAGCCATGGCGGAAGCGATAAGTAAAGTTCTTTACCCCGCCGACAACCATTACGAAGGCAAGTCGTTAAGATTAAAGCAGCAATACTTCTTCGTCAGCGCGTCTATTCAGAGCATACTGAAAAAGCACCTTAAATACAACGAAAGTCTCGATAACCTTCCCGAAAAGGTGGCTATACACATCAACGACACCCACCCGACTCTCTGTATACCAGAACTTATGAGAATACTTCTCGACGACTACGGATACGGTTGGGACGACGCGTGGAGGATTATTACCGAAACGGTATCTTACACCAATCACACCGTTATGCAGGAAGCGTTGGAGACCTGGCCGCAGGACTTGTTCAAGACCTTGCTCCCGCGTATCTTCCAGATAGTGAACGAAATAAATCAGCGTTTCTGCGCGGAACTCTGGAAAGTTTATCCCAACCAGTGGGACAAAATCGCCGCCAACGCGATAGTGAGCGACGGAGTAATCAGAATGGCTAACCTTTGCCTTGCGGCAAGCCACACCATTAACGGCGTAAGCGTACTGCACAGCAATATTCTTAAAGATACCGTTTTTGCCGACTACTACAAGGTAGCCCCCGAAAAGTTTACCAACGTAACTAACGGCATCACACACAGAAGATGGGTGGCGGAAGCCAACCCGCTCCTTGCCGATTTCATTACCGACAAGATAGGGGACGGCTGGATTAAGGACGCGTCGCAACTCGAAAATCTTTTGCCTTTGCAAAACAACCGCAACGTAGCGGAAGAGCTGGCGAAAATTAAGAGAGCCAACAAGGTTCGCCTTGCCGAATATATAAAGAAAGCTAACGGAATAACCGTAGATCCCGACAGTATCTTCGACGTTCAGGTAAAGAGATTGCACGAATACAAGCGTCAGCTTCTTAACGCGTTGCACATTCTCGACCTTTACTATCGCCTTAAAGATAATCCTAATCTCGATATCGTTCCGAGAACCTTTATTTTCGGCGCGAAAGCGGCGTCGAGCTACTATATGGCTAAACAGATTATTCGTCTTATCTGCGTAATGGCGGACGTCATCAACAACGATAAGGACATTAAGGGCAAGATAAAGATAGTTTTCCTTGAAAATTACAGAGTGTCCTTAGCCGAAATAATAATGCCGGCAAGCGAAGTCAGCGAACAAATATCCATCGCCGGTAAAGAAGCGAGCGGCACGGGCAATATGAAGTTTATGATAAACGGCGCGATAACCATGGGTACTATGGACGGAGCCAACGTCGAAATTCACGAAAGAGTGGGCGACGAAAATATCTTCATCTTCGGTCTTCTCGCCGACGAAGTGGCTAAACTTTATAAAGAAGGTTATCACCCCACCACTTACTACACGAGCGACAAGAGAATAAAGAGAATAATCGACAATATGCGTTCCGGTATCGGCGGAGTAATGTTCGGCGAAATAGCCGATTCTCTTACGATAGGCAGAGGCTCGCAAGCCGACCCGTATATGTGTCTTGCCGACTTCTCGTCCTACTGCGACGCGCAGGAAAGACTTAACGCGGCTTATCTCGACAAAAACCGTTGGGGCAGAATGAGCCTTGTAAACATAGCAAAGGCAGGTTTCTTTGCGGCAGACAGAAGCGTGGAGGAATATGCTACCCGTATTTGGAACCTCACCAGAGTATAGCGGTCAATTACTTTTCGATTCGAGAAACGTCCGTTACAAATCGCCGTTCGGCGGGATAGACACCCGTCGGACGGTGCATATACTTTTTCCCGTGGCGACTTACCTTAATTCGGTAAGCGTCGCTCTTTTTTTACGGCGTAACGACCATACTTCCAAATATCCGTTAAACCGCCTGGACACTGCCCACGGCTACGTCAATTACGAAACGGATTTTACCGTGGAAAGGGCGGGTACTTACTATTACAGGTTCGAGATTTATCACGAAGACGGCGGCGTAAGCTACGTCGGAAACGACGGCAACGGTAAAGCGATAATCGGAGAATGGTTGCCTGAATGGCAGCTTTCGGTATACCAAAACGGTTATTCCACCCCAGATAATTTTAAGGGCGGAGTAGTTTATCATATTTTTTGCGATAGATTTTTCCACGCGGGAGAGGATAAAAAACCGCGTTACGGCGTGACTAAGTCGTGGAAAGAAGACGTGACGATTGAGGACCCCGACGGAGTGTTCAGAGCCAACGATTTTTACGGCGGCGACTTTAAGGGAATTATCGAAAAGCTCGATTATCTTCACGAACTCGGAGTGACCGATATTTATCTTTCGCCGATATTCGAAAGTTCTTCAAATCACCGTTACGACACGGGCGACTATATGAAAATCGACGGACTTTTAGGAAGCGAAGAAGACTTTGAAGAGCTTATAAAAAGAGCCGACGAAAAGGGGATGGGAATTATTCTCGACGGCGTGTTTAATCACACGGGAGCCGACAGCATATACTTTAATAAATTCGGTCATTACGACAGTGTGGGGGCTTATCAGTCGAAGTCGAGTCCGTATTACGACTGGTATACTTTTTACGACTATCCCGACGATTACAACTGTTGGTGGGGGTGTACCGTCGTGCCTACGGTAGCCCGCGACGCAAAAGACTTTCACGAATTTATCGCCGGCGAAAACGGCGTAATAAAAAAGTGGACGGATAAAGGGGTTAAAGGCTGGCGACTCGACGTCGTGGACGAACTGTCGGAAACGTTCGTCAAGGAAATCCGCCGCAGGGTAAAAAAGTGCGGACGAGACGTTACCCTTATAGGGGAAGTATGGGAAGACGCAAGCACTAAATACAGTTACGGCGAAGAAAGGGAGTATTTCAGAGGGGAAGACCTTGACGGCGTAATGAACTACGTTTTTAAGGCTTCTATCCTTAAATTCCTTACCGGCGGCAGCGGAGAAGAGTTCGCGACGGAAACGATGCAGATTATCGAAAACTACCCTAAGCAGTCTTTGGATACCTGCCTTACTCTTATAGACAGTCACGACACCGTAAGGGCTATAAACTATCTTTCGGGAGCAGACGGCGGAGAAACGAAAAAAGAACGCCTTAATTACAAACTGAGTAAAGAAGAGTACGAAAAAGGAAAAAAACTTCTTAAACTCGCTTCGGCGTTGCAGTTTTTCTTACCGGGCGTACCGAGCGTATATTACGGCGACGAGATAGGAATGCAGGGCTTCGAAGACCCGATAAACCGTCGTCCGTTCGCCTGGGATAATATCGACTACGATATACTTAATCATTATCGTAATCTGGGAAAATACAGACGGGAACACAGAGATAAATTTATCTTACCCGCCACAGTGTACGGACGGGGCGGGAAGGTAGTGGTGAAAAGAGACGGAATTATCCTTTTCGTCGACCGCGACGCAGGCAGTTTCTACGTCGATTTTCAATAAAAAACCGAACAACAGGAGCAAAAATGGATTTTACCGTAAAGTGTAACAAGAAAGATTTTTTCAATTGCAGCATGTACTATATGCGCAGGTATTTCGGTTTGCGCGAGATTATCCTTATGGCTGTTCTTCTCGCTGCCGGCATACTTTTGCAGGTGTTCGCGGATATGTTCCTTATACTTATATTTTTCGGAGTGACTCTTCTCGTCGTACTTATTACGGTGGTTTTGTTCGTGTGGACTTCGGTGTCGGGGTACAAGTTGGAACTGGAAAAGCAGGGTATAGCCTATCATAAAATACACTTTGACGAAAATTCTATGACCGCCGTTTATCTTAACGCGGGCGGGGAACAAATCGCTACGGAAAAGTTCGATTATTCCCAAATAGAAGCCGTCGTAATAAGGAAAAAATTTATCTATATTTACGCGGGAGTGGCGATTTTTTACTACTTAAAAAAAGAAGAAATAGGGGAAGAAAAATTAACAGAACTTGCCGCCTTTTTAAGGACCAACGTACCGAAAGAAAAGTTTAAATTCAAGACGGTTAAGCGTATTTACCCGAAAAAGAAGAAGATTTCTATAGAAGAAACCGACAACAAAAATTAACATAAATATCGAAAAATTCAGCTAAGCGTCGCTTGGAACGGGCGGCGTTTTTTATCGTAATTTTTTGGAAAATCGACGAAAAAATTTATCGGAAAAATCGGCGGAAATTTAATTTATTGTTGATTTTTTGCGGGCGTAAGGTGCAGGCGTTCGCGCATATATTATATATAATAATTTATTTTCACTCTTGCAATCGGGCGACGAGTATGGTATAGTTATAATAACTGTAATTGTTTGCAGTTTTTCTAAGTTGAAATGTGGAGGTTTCACCAAATGAACAAGATGAGATTATCTGGTGCGAAAATATGGATTATCGCTCTTATCGTATTGATAAGCGTATTTTCCGTCGTCGCATTGACCGCTTGCAGCAAGAACGTGGACGTAGCGGAGCTTTCCGTGGTCGAAGACACCGTGCCTTCGGTTGCGGTAGCGGGTGAGTTTAACGTTTCGGACATTAGACTTATCGTTACTTCGTCCGACGGTACCACTACCGAAATCGCCGCTTCTCCGTCGATGCTTAACACCGAAGGTAAGGCTGCGCTGAATACGGTCGGCCAGCAGAACGTCACTCTCTTTTATCAGGGTAAGACGGTAGTAATATCCGTCCTTATCGTGGAAGCGGGTACGGAGACCGTCACCGTCACGTTTATTAACGCGGACGGCACTTCTCTCGGCAAAAGAACGGTAGTAAAAGGCGACGCAATAACGAACGCTCCCACGCCTTCCGCTTCCGACGCGACGAAAGAGTTTGTCGGTTGGTTCGACAACGCAGGCAATAAAATTGACCTTGCCAAAGTTGAAACCGACGTCACCGTCACGGCTAAGTTCGCCGACAACGCCAACGAGTACGAAGTAAGGTTCTTCGATTACAACGGCAATCAGGTAGGCGACACTCAGCTCGTGGCTCACGGACAGACCGCGACCGCTCCCGGTTGGGTAATCCCGGCGGAGATAGAATCTTTCTCGTGGGAAGGTCTGGACGTGCCGATCACTTCCAAAAAAGATTTCTATATGACCGTCAAGTACAGGTCCTATCAGGTTCAGTACTTCTACGTGTTCGAATCGAAAGAAAGCGTCGAGTACGCAATTACCGCCTCGGGCAAGCCTTTGGTGGAGTCGGTCGTCACCGGCAAGAACGCCACTAAGCAGGACGAAGCGAGAAGACAACTTTCCGCTCAGGGACTCGAATTCATAAGATGGCAAAACACCTCCACTGTTATAAATGCCGACACCAAAATGATAGCGGTAGTAAAAGACCGCACCTTCACAGTAAGATATAACGACGGCAGCAATCAGTCCGTCACCGTAACGAGCGGAACTACGCTCACCTTGAAGACCAACGTTCAGCCCAAAGAAGGATACACCTTCAACGGACAATGGAAAGGCGACGACGGCAAGACTTATTCCGGTACGATTACCGTAAGCGGAAATCTCGTTCTTACCCCCGTTTACAACAGAAAGAACGCTCCCGTCAAGATAGTGTTCACGTTCAAAGGTAAATACGTTTCGTCAACCGGCGGCGACACGACCGAAGTCACTGCTACGGTAGAAGACGCTACTACGCTTTTCGAAGACAAAATCGACCTTGAGTATATAAGAAGCAAGCTCGACGAGCTTAAACTTAAAAACAGGGGCGAATTCGACGGATACGACGTAGAGTCCGTATTCTACGGCGGCGAAGACGTAACTTCCGCCGGCGTTAAGCTCGGTATAAACCCCGGCGACGCTTATCATGAATTCAACGTAGTAGCCGTCGATTCTTCTCTCCCCACCGAAGGACTTAACTTTACTTACGACGCGACGTCCGACGGATATATAGTAGCTTCCTACACGGGCGACGCAAAGAATATTTATATCCCCGCTTCCTATAACGGAACCGAAGGAGAAAAGAAAGTCGTCGGAATAGCCGCCGACGCGTTCGCGGGCAAGACCATAATTTCTATATCTTTCCCCGAAACGTTGGAAAGCGTAGGCGACGGAGCTTTTGCGAATACCGTTCTCCACAACGATATTACTTTCCCCGTACTCAAATCTTTCGGTAAGGGCGTGTTTGAAAACGCAACTACCGCAGTAAGCTATGCGGACGACGACGAAGAACACGCTTCGCCCATCTATGCGGCTATTAAGATTACGTTCACTTCGGGAGATAATTCTTTTACCGAACTGGACGGAACCGTCGTTAGGAACAGTAAGGGCATTACCGAAATCGTACTTCCCGCTCAGGTTACCAAAATCGGAGCGAGAGATATAGATAGTTCCGTCGAAGAAGACGACCTTACGAAAATCGATTTAAGCAACGTTACCGAAGTGGGCGAAAACGCATTCTTCGGTTCGTTCAAGCTCGCGAGCGTAGGAAGTCTCGCCAATATCGCTGTCGTCGGAAACAACGCTTTCCGCGGCACTGCGATTGCCGAACTCGATATGCAAAATCTCAAATCTGTCGGAACGGAAGCGTTCGCCGATATGGCAAGCCTTGTTAAAGCGAATATAGCTTTCGCGGCGAGAGCCGAAGGCGAAGATTACGCTACGTTCGACCTTGCTGTGATAAGAGACGCTTCCGTCCTTACCGAAATAACTTTCGGCAACAATATCGGAATAGTTAAGAACAGAGATTACGTCGTTCTCGGACTTTCGTCGCTCGTAAAAATTACTCTCGGCGAAAACGTATCCGAATTCAGCGTTTCCGCAACGGCGTTGTCCGCGCTCGAAGAAGTAGCGGTAGCCGTTAAGAACACGGTATTGACCGCGAAAGACGGAGTTCTGTTCGTAAAGGAAGGCGACGGCTACGCTCTCGGCTTCTATCCGATGAACAAACTCGGCGATTACACCGTACCCGAAAAGATAAACGATACCGCGGTAGTCGCGATAAATTCCGACTTTGCCGGCGCTACGATAAACGCTCTTACTTTGGGAGCGGAAGCGATAGCTTTGACGAAAGCCGATACCTTTACCTTTAACGGAACGGTAACGGGACTCGTACTTAACTACGGACAAATCGAAAACTTCGACGAAACTTCTTTCGTGGCAGAAGTAAACGAACTTAAAGCGAAGATAGCCGCAGGCACCTACTATCTCAACGTAAGCGGCGTGGAAAATATGACCGAAATTATCGCCAACGCAGGTTGGACGGACGTAGTAGCGTACGACTCCGCTACGGGTACGAACGTAAAATACGACGTGGCGAGCGGACTTGTTTACGTAGTGAATACCGTCGGCGGCAACAAGACCGCTACCGTAATTTCCGGTAACAAAGCTGCTTCCGCAATAACCGTACCCGCAACTTTAGGCGGCGTGACGGTAACGGCTATAGACAAAAACGCTTTCGTAAAATACGCTAATCTGAAAACTCTCGAAATAAAAGCGAAAGTATCTTCGATGAGCAATCTTAACGGTTGCGCCACACTCGAAAAGATAACATTTGCCGGTTGGCTCGACGGAGCGGACTATACCGTGACCGGCTTTGAAGAAACCGCTCTCGGAAATAAGACCAACGTTTTGGTTTTGGGTAACGTTCTTATCGCGTACAACTTCTTATCCGAGATAGAAAATCCCACCGTAGTCACCGCCGAATCTCTCGCGGGAGTAACCGAAATACCCGAAGCGTTCTTCCAGGGTAGCGATATTACCGCGATTTCTCTCCCCGATTCGGTGCTTAAAATAGGAGCGGGCGCGTTCAAGAACTGCGCTTCTCTCGAAAATATCGACGTAAACAAAGTTACTTTCGTGGACGACGAAGCCTTCTTCGGGTGCGAAAAGCTCATCGACGTTACTCTTCCCGAAGTGGTAAGTCTGGGCGTAAGCGCGTTCGAAGGCTGTTTCGGTCTCACTTCCGTTTATATCCCGAAGAGAATTAACGCAGGACTCATCCCCGTAAGAGCTTTCTACGGATGCGGCTCTCTCGTAAGAGTGGATATCCCCGAAGTAATCGGTTTTGCCGTAAACAACGGCGTTTCGAGCGCGTTCGGCAATTGTTCTTCATTGGAAGATATAAGCTTTATCAACAGATTTTCTTCGATAGCGGGCTTTGCGTTTGCGGGTTGCTCTTCCATTAAAAAGGTAGATTTCACCGTCACCACCGTGACGAGTATCGGCAGCTACGCTTTCAGCGAATGCAGCGGAATAGAATATATAGTGTTCAGCGCGAGCGTGACTTCGATAGGCGAAAAGGCGTTCTTCAATAATTACGGACACTCTATTAAGTCCATAGAGTTCAAAGGTTCGGCAGGCTTGCTTGCTTTGGACGAAATTCCCGCAGACGTGTTCCCCGCCACGGGATACACTTTCTACGTATCGGGCGGAGCCGACACTTCGGCTTTGAAAAACTATCCCGAAATAACGATAAGAACTTCCGCTCCCACCGTGGAATTCAGAATGTACGAAGGTTTCGCGGCGAACGGAGCTTTGAATATGCCCGCCCTTAACGACACCTTGTACGTAAACGCCGCTCCTACGGCTCCCGAATTCGAAGGTTACGTTTTCAGCGGTTGGTTCGTGTCGAAAGACGGAGCTTACGCAAGAGCGGAATTCCCCTATAACGTCACCGAAAACACCGTTTTCTACGCAAAATACTTCGACGTAAACAAGGGTAGCCTTACCGACGCCGACCTTACTCTGACCGAAAACGGTTATGTCCTTAACAAGCTCGCAGCGTCCGCCGACGGAGAAATTTATATTCCCGCCCGTTACAGAGACAATAACGGCGATATACGCGATATTTACTCTATCGATATGGCGGCTTTCGTTTCCTGCGATAAGATTACCGAAATCGTTATTCCCGAAGGCGTAAAAGTATTGTTCGCTACGACCGTATCCGAAGTAAATACGACAGTGACCAGGATAAACTTACCTTCTACGATATTAAAAATAGAAGGAGCGGCGTTCGCTAATTTCACCGCCGCGGAAGAATTCGTCTTCGCCGACGGAATAGATATGGAAGCAGTCGGAAAAGAAGCGTTTGAAAATACCAAGTGGTATCTTGACGAAAGAAACGACGCGGCTTCCGAAAGCGGCAGCGGATTTATTCTCGCCGGTAACGTGGCTATCGAATACGTATCCGACAAAGAATCCGTCGACGTACCCGCCGGAGTAACCGTTCTCGTAGCGGAACTTTTCAAAGACAACGCTTTCTTAAAGGAAATCAGACTTAACAAAGAACTTAAAATAATAGGCGAAAGATGCTTCTACAACGCAACTAATCTCGAATTCGTGTCCTACGCTTCGGGCAATCGCGACGAATCGATAATCAAAGAAATCGGTTCCGACGCGTTCACGGGTACGTTGTGGTTAAGAAATCAGGATATGGTGATAGTCGGTACCGTGTTGACCAAGTACAACGACCACACGGGCGACGCTACCGTAAATATTCCCGACGGCATTACCGAAATAGCAGCCGAAGCCTTCGCGGGCAGCTCGGTCAAGAACGTGGTATTCGGCGCGCAGTCCAGACTTACCAAAATCGACAACGGTGCGTTCAGGAATTCTTCTTTGGAAACTATAGTTCTCCCCGCTATCACAGAACTCGGCGACAGCGTGTTTGAAAACTGCGTTTCGTTGAGAAAAGCAGACTTTACTAAGGCTACGACAGATACTTTGCCGATAAGCACGTTCAGCGGTTGCGTAGCGTTGGAAAGCGTAGCTTTGTCCGACGCGGTGACTAAGATAAGTGCCGACGCGTTCAAAGGTTGCGTCAAGCTTGCGAGCGTTAAAGCCGACGGCGTAAACGTAATCGAAGGACTGGTAAACAGCGGAATAAAAGATACCGCGTTCGCTAATCCCGAAGCCACCGAAAACGACCAATTTATTATAATAGGTAAAATCCTTATTAAATACGTGCCTGCGACCGCAGCCGTAAGCGAAGACGACGATATTAACGTAGTCGAAATCCCCGACGGCATCGAGAGCATAATGAAAGACGTGTTCTTAAACAATGCTACCATTAACGAAATCGTCATTCCCGCAAGCGTTAAATACATAGGCGAATCGGCGTTCTCGAACAGCAGCAAACTTACCGCAGTTAAGTTCGCGGGCGACGGACTGGAAGAAATAGCCGCCGACGCATTCAAGAACTGTACCGCCCTTGCCGATATAGCTTTACCGTCCACGTTGACGAGTATAGGCAACAGAGCTTTCGCTGGCTCCGGCATTACAGAAATAGCGATAGGCGACGCTGTGGTTACCGTAGGCGAAAGGGCTTTCTACGGTTCCAAGTTGGAATACGTAAAGATAGGCGCAGGTATAGAAAATCTCGGCAAAGAAGCGTTCGCAAACTGCACCGACTTATATAAGGTAGAATGGAGCTGGACGGTCGACGTGGTTTACACCGAAAACAACGTAGACTACAATGCGTTCGACGTAATCATAGCTAATATAGAAAAGGCTCTGAAAGCGACGGCGGAAGAAGACCACGATAGCTTCGCGGCTTACGTAAACGGAATATTCGCGGGAAGCTCCCGTTCTGTCCGTATCTACTTCAACAGAGACGCCTACAACTATATGAGTAACGGCACCGGAAAGGCTCTCGAAACCTTCAGAGAACTCACGGGCGACGTAGCAATCTACCGCGACGGAGTGCTCCCGACGGTAAGTTTCAACCACGATACGTCTTCCGGACAGGATTACTTCATGAACTCCTTTAACGCCGAAGTTATCGAAACCATCGGTACTCCTTCCATGACGGGACGCACCTTCAAGAGATGGTTAATCAACGGTCAGCCCCTCGTATTGCCTTACAAGGTATTCAGCGATATAGCTCTTACTCCCGAATGGTTTGTTAACGATATAGACTCCGACAGTTCCGACGAACTCGGCTTTACCGAAACCGGCGCGGGATACGTAGTGAGCAGAATAATAAAAGTACCCGAAGACGGCATACTTTACGTTCCGTCGACGGTAAAGGGTAAACCCGTAGTGGGCGTTAAACTTTCCGTAGCTACGAACGCCGACCAAATAAAGAAGATAGTCCTTACCAACGCTTCCGCGTTCAACGGACTTACCGAAAACGTATTCTCCGCTTTCGCTAACCTTACCGAAATAAGTCTTCTCGACAGCGATAACGTGCCAAGTGATATGAAAGTGGAAGACGGTGCGTTATATTCTGCCGACGGAACTACTTTGATAGCGTACTTAATAAGATACGCCGAAGACGGCGAGACCGCTCTTACCGACTTCGTAGTACCGGAAACGGTAGTTAAGATTGCTCCTTACGCCTTCGTAAATTCGGGACTTACTTCCGTTACTGTAAGTAAGAACGTTCAGGTAATCGGCGCACACGCCTTCAACGACGAACTCGCTACGATTAACTTTGCCGAAGGTATATTCATCACCGACGCCACGAGAGAATCTTTCGAAAACACCGCCTGGTACGACGGCGGCGACAACGACCCCAACACTTACGGACCGACTATGTCGCAGTACGTAATAGACCGTTCGACGGTAGGTTTGTTCTTCACCGCAGCAAATATTCTTTACGAATACAAGTGGATTTCCACCGCTTCCGCATTGGTCATCCCCGACAACGTGTACGGCTTCGATATCACCGTAATAGCGAGCGATATAAACTCCGGCGACAAAATAACGTTAAGCGACTTGGTATTGCCCGCAGGTTTGAGAAAGATAAACGAAAACGCCTTCTCCAAAATGGACGTAACCAAGAGTATCACCACGAAGAGTACCGTTCTTACCGACATAGCGAGCAACGTATTCGACGAAACTCTGTATTACAGAAACAACAACGATATGTTCATATTAGGGTCCGTGCTCGTAAAGTGTCAGAACACTACGGGAACGATAGTAATACCCGAAGGTATCGTGTCGATAAGCGACAATGCTTTTGCTAATAGTCAGGTAAGAAATATTACTTTGCCGTCCACCCTTAAATATATCGGGAACAGCGCTTTCTTTAACTGTACCAATCTTGTTTCCGTCAGCATCCCCGCCGGCGTAACCGAAATAGGCGCCCTTGCGTTCTCTCTCTGTCAGAAACTCGAACAGGTAAGCTTTAACGCAAAGGACAGCAAGCTCGTGAAAATCGGCGAAAGCGCATTTTCCGAATGCTCGGCTCTAACTTCGATAAACGTACCCTACACGGTGGAAAGCGTCGGCGACAAAGCCTTTATGAACTGCCGCTCCTTATCTACCGTAAACTTCGACTACATAGTCGTCACCACCAACGAAGACAACACCACCACGACCACCGTCGTCGCCAAGAGCAATCTTACCGAACTTGGCGAAAGCGCGTTCTATAACTGCAACGGTTTAAGACAGATTTCCGTTCCTAACGGCGTAAGCGTAATAAAAGAACGCACTTTCTACAACTGCTATCAGCTTGTAAACGTAGAATTCGACGTAAGTTTAAGCGAGGTCAGGACGATAGAAACGCAAGCCTTCTACGGCTGTACTTCTCTCGGCGGCACCGTTGACCTTAATAATCCGAGTCTCGTTACTTTGGTACTCCCGAATAAGCTTGAAGTAATAAGGGAAAGAGCTTTTGCAAACTGCTCGTCGCTCCTGGGCGTTCAGTTAAACTACAACGTAGCCGTCATCGAAAACTACGCTTTCTACGGCTGTCTGAGACTTGCGAAGATAGACGTCTACTCCGCTACGCCCGCGACCATCTCCGATAATACGTTCTTCCGCGGCACCGACGAAGGTAACGTAAATCCGTACTACAATCTTCGTATTTACGTAAGACACTCCGTAGGCGGCACCGTCCTCGACAACTATAAAAAGTCCGGCAACTGGGCTCTGTACAGAGATTTGATCCACGAGAACGACGATATACCCACCCTTAAATTCCGTAGGGAAATATCCGGCGGAACGGGCGAACCGGTCGTCGACACGGGCGAACTCGCTCCCGCTTCCGATATAGTTATCGACCCGAAATTCAGTTGGGGTACGGCGGTATTTTCGTCCTGGCAGTATTTCGACTTCAAGCAGAAAGAATACGACGCCGAAGGCAATTTCACCGGCAATTACGTCACGAAGAACAGCGACCCCCGTTACCTAAGAATGATAGAATCGTTAAGCTACCAGACCCAGCGTGACGAAAAGGGCGACACCCACATTATTCTCGTAGTGGACTACGACGAAATGACCTTGAATTACCGCAGCACGAACTAATTAAGGGCAAGTAAAGACTAACGAAACGGCTCGTCGAAAGACGGGCCGTTTTTTCGTGAAAAAAAAGTTAAAAAAAGTACCTTATTTTATTTGACACGGGGGTGAGGGGTATATATAATAAATTTTGTCGAAAGTTTAGTTTAACTAAATTTTTTTTTTGACAAAAATAAACCGTCGTAAAAAGAAGGAGCGGAGAATGGATATCGGAGCGAAGATAAAAGCCATAAGATTGCAACGCGGGCTTACGCAGGAAGAATTGGCTTCGAGATGCGAACTTACCAAAGGATACATAAGCCAGCTCGAAAACGATCTTGCGAGTCCGTCGATAGCGACTCTCATGGACATCCTTAATATTCTCGGAGTAAGTTTACAGTCCTTTTTCGCCGAACAGAAAGAAGAGAAAATTGTCTTCAACAAGAACGACTATTTCGAATCGAAAAACGGCGACGGTATCAACGTCTGGCTCGTACCGAATTCGCAGAAGAACGAGATGGAGCCTATTATTTTCGTACTGCCCGAAGGCGGTTGCAGCGACGAAAGGACGCCGTTTGAGGGGGAAGAATTCGGTTATGTTCTGGAAGGAAGAATAGTAATCGACTGTGCGGACGGCAAGTTTTTGTATAAGGCTAAAAAAGGCGAGTCCTTCTATATAGACGGGAAGTATTCCCACGTCATAAGAAACGAAGGCAAGACCGAAGCAAAAATAATTTGGGTGGCGACACCGAGCAATTTCTGACACGGAGGATAAAAGGGTGCAAGATAATAAAATAATCGAAGTAAAGAACGTAAGTAAGATTTTCGACGAAAAGCCTGCGGTAAAGAACGTATCTTTTTCCATAAAAGAAGGCGAATTCGTCACGTTTCTCGGACCGTCGGGTTGCGGCAAGACGACGATGCTCCGAATGATAGCGGGTTTTGAAAAGCCCACCGAAGGTAGCATTTACCTTAACGGACAGGACATTACGAATATCCCGCCGCATAAGCGTCCCATCAACACCGTATTCCAAAAATACGCGCTTTTTCCGCATCTTAACGTTTTTAACAACATAGCGTTCGGGCTTAAATTAAAGGAAGTGCCCACGGGCGAAATCGTCACCGACAAGAAGACGGGCGACAAGTACGAAAAGATGCGTAAACTTACCAAAAATGAAATAGAAGAAAAGGTAAACTACGTTCTGAAACTCGTCGATTTGGAAGACTACGGTCACCGTAACGTAAACAGCCTTTCCGGAGGCCAGCAGCAGAGAGTAGCCATAGCGAGAGCGATAGTAAACGAACCGCAAATTCTTCTTCTCGACGAACCTTTGGGAGCGCTCGACCTGAAAATGCGTAAGGATATGCAGATAGAACTTATGAGTATGCACAAAAAACTCGGCATAACCTTCGTTTACGTCACCCACGACCAGGAAGAAGCTCTTACTATGAGCGACACGATAGTGGTAATGCGCGGGGGAGAAATTCAGCAGATAGGTACTCCGCAAAAGGTTTATGACGAACCCGCAAATGCGTTCGTCGCAGACTTTATCGGCGAAAGCAATATTTTCAGCGGAATAATGTTACAGGACAGAACGGTTATGTTCTGCGAACACGTATTCGAATGCGTAGACGCGGGATTTAAGAAAGACGAACCTATCGACGTCATTATTCGTCCAGAAGATATTTATATCCTTAAAGGAAGTCAGGAAATTATTGACAAAGGTATGGTTCAAGCTACCGTCACCGCTTGCGTATTTAAGGGCGACCACTATCAGACCGTCGCGGTAATAAAGGGCGAAGAAGAAGAAAACGAAATCCTTATCCACGACAACATAGAGTGCGAACCCGGCGAAACAATCGGACTTCACATCAAGCCTTTCGACCTGCACATAATGCACAAGGCGAGAATAATAAACGAAATAGAAACCGAAATGTGGGATAACAACATAGTCGAAATCTGCGGCGGAAAGTTTGAATGTAACTTCGATAAGCCGTCCGGCACGAAAGTTCTCGTACAGGTAGACTTCGACGACGTGGAAGTATGCGACGACGAAGAAGACGGCGTGATAGGCGGCACGGTAATATCTTCCATTTATAAAGGCAGCTACTATCAGTGCGTAATACGTACCGACGACTATTACGACTTTTTCGTGGACACCGAAGACGACTGGTTGAAGGGTGACAGAGTCGGTCTTAACATAAACAAAGACAAGATAATAATAAGCGAGAGAGAAGACAATGAAGAGTAAAGAATTTTTTAAGAAGGTAGGGAATAAGTGTAAGAACTTCCGTCTTACGAGAAGAGTATTTTCCTATCCGTATATTTTGTTCCTGTTGCTGTTCGTCGTTATTCCGCTCGTACTCGTTCTGGTTTACGCCTTTCTGGACGCGAACAACAACTTCACCTTCGAGAACTTTGCTTCTCTCATAAAGGACGGCGCGAGTTTGCAGGTGCTGCTTACTTCGCTTCTCGTAGGCGTGATTACGACAGCCCTTTGTCTTATGTTGGGATACCCAATCGCGTATATTTTGAGTAAATACCGTTCGGGTAAAGTTCTTGTACTGCTGTTCGTTTTACCTATGTGGGTGAACTTCCTTATAAGGACGCTCGCTACTAAAGCTATCTTCGTAGCGTTGGATATACAGTTGGGAATGGGTACGGTTCTGTTCGGAATGGTCTACAACTATCTTCCCTTTATGGTCTTGCCGCTCCACACCACGTTAAGTAATCTCGACAAATCATATATAGAAGCGAGTCAGGACTTAGGCGCGGACAAACTTACCACTTTCGTAAAGACCGTGTTGCCCCTTTCCGTACCGGGAATAATAAGCGGAATGACGATGGTATTTATACCTACTATTTCAACTTTCGCGATAAGTCAATTTTTGAGCGATTACACAATATTCCTGTTCGGCGACTCGATACAGACCAAATTCAGTAACAACATGTACGGAGTAGGCAGCGTAATGAGCCTTATTATGATAGCACTTGTGCTTATAAGCAATTTCGTTTTGTCCAAGTTCAACAAGGGCGAAGTGACGGGGAGGAATTTATGGTAAAGAAAATTCTCGAAAAATGTTATCTTGCGATAATCCTTGCGTTTTTGTATGCGCCGATTATCTTAATAATAGTGTTCTCGTTCTCGAATTCTTCCACGTTCACGTTTAAGGACGGATTCAGTTTCGAAGCGTACGCTTCCATATTTACGTCCGAAAAAACGCCCGAACTTCTCGAAGCGGTCAAAAACACTTTCCTTATAGCGATTATCGCATCGGTGGTGTCCACCCTTCTCGGTAGCGTTGCTTCCGTAGGAATATTCAGCTTAGGGAAGCGTATGAGAAAGGTCGTGGAAAACGTCAATCAGCTTCCTATTATAAATTCGGAAATAGTCATGGCTGTCAGCCTTATGCTGTTTTTCGTTACGTTCAAGTTCCCCGCGGGGTACATAAGAATAATAATAGGTCACATAGCTTTCTGTACTCCGTACGTAATATTGAGCGTAATGCCGAAATTGGCTCAGATGGACCCGAACGTTTACGAAGCGGCACTCGACTTGGGAGCAAGCCCCGTTAAGGCACTTTTTAAGGTAATGCTTCCCAT
Source organism: Christensenella sp. UBA6420 (assembly GCA_002439705.1). GTDB lineage: Bacteria > Bacillota > Clostridia > Christensenellales > DTU072 > CAG-1782. The sequence continues at coordinate 39,803 of DJPE01000033.1, read as the reverse complement.
GCTCGCTCCCGGTATAGTAAGCGGTTTCGTTCTTAGCTTTACGCTGTCTATGGACGACTTTATCATTACGCAAATAAATAAAGGCGCGGCGACGGGTATAAACACCCTTTCCACTTACATTTACGAAGACGCGAGACTGAAAGGACTTTCGCCGTTCTGGTTTGCGATATTCAGTATAATTTTCGTAGTGGTGCTTGCGATAGTGCTACTCCTCAATTTGAAAAAATCTATTGAAAACAGAGCTGCCGCAGCAGCGAAAAAGGAGGTAAAGAATGTTTAGCGACAAAAAGTTAAAGATTATCTCCATAACCCTTATTACCGTGATAGTAACGCTTACCGTGGTGTTTTTTGTGCTGCCACCGCTTATCACCACTAAATACGACGACGAACTCATAGTCTACAACTGGGCTGACTATATAGAAATGTCTGTACTCGACGATTTTGCGGAATACTACGAAGAAATCACGGGCAGAAGCATAAAGGTAGTGTACACAACCTTTGACACGAACGAAACGATGCTGACCGAAATTATAAAAGGCGACAGCAACATAGACCTTATCTGTCCGTCGGAATACGCGATAGAAAAGCTAATACGAAGCGGCGCGGTGAACAAGCTCGACTGGTCGGTATTAGACGAGTATCCCGAAATAGAACGTTATTACGACGTGACGATAAATCAGGATATTATCGACAAAATCGACGAAGTTTTCGTAGATATCGACACTCCCGACGGTAAAGCCGATATGAACGATTATTTTATTCCGTACATGTGGGGGACGCTCGGAATACTCTATAACACCAATTACGTGTCTGACGAACAGGCGCGAGAAGCGGGCTGGGGAATTTTCTGGAACGAAACGAATATGCCCGAAATCGATGGCAAAATTCTCATAAAGGACAGCATAAGAGACACTTACTGTGCGGCGGTAATGTACCTGTACGAATACAATAAGCTCCCCGAAAAGTATATGGCAATGTCGGGCGACGAACTCATAAGCTGTACCGACGACGAACTCGTAACGTTGGTTGAAGAAGCGTTGCGCGACCAGAAGAAACACCTTAAAGGCTACGAAGTGGACTTCGGTAAAGACGATATGGTCAATGAAATAGCCTACGTAGACCTTGCGTGGAGCGGCGACGCTATGTACGCGATAGAAGAAGCTACCGACGACGACGGAAACAGCTATCTTAACTACTACGCTCCCGAAGTGGGCGGCAACATCTGGTTTGACGGTTGGGTAATGCCCGATTCCTGTGAAAACAAGCTTGCGGCGCATATGTTTATGAACTATCTCTGCGACCCCGATATAGCTATCCGCAACGGTATCGAAATAGGTTATGCTTCTTCGGTGGATACCGAAGCTTACAGAAACTACCCCGACGCAGTAGACTATCTCTACGAAAGTTACGAAGTAGAACCCGACGACGGCGAATTCTACGACGAATTTTTCGGCGACGAAAGAAGATATGCCCCCATAAAAGGAACCAATCTCGGTATGATGCGAGATTTCGGCTCGCAGAACGAAAAAATAGTATCCATGTGGGAAAGAGTCAAAGCCCACGGCGAAACCGGCAACTGGGCTACGCTCGGAATAATAATAGGCGTAATAGCAGGGGTAGCGTTAATAGCGATAGGCTTAATCCTTTGGAAATTCTATCGCAAGCCGAAGATGAGAAAGGTAAGTAAATAGTCCGCTTTTGCGGAGTTAATTGCCAAACAAGTTTGGCGTGAATTGCCACTGCGTGGAGTTAATTGCCCTGCGGGCGTTAATTTCCACTCCTGACGGAGCGGAGTTAAGGATAAAAACAAGACGGAATAGTTTTAAGTTCTATTTCGTCTTTTTAATTTACCAACTATTTCGAGAAATGTGAAAAATATACCTTGTCTGCGTATTATCCGAAAAATTCGGGAAAAATGAAACTGCGTATTATCCGTAAATTTCGATATTTTTATCTTGCGTTTTGTCGGAAGTTGTAAATAAATATTTAATCCGTAATTAAAAACCATCTGCCTTGAATTTCACTCCGACAAACGTCGGAACTTCGTCTGGATTCGTTCTTAACGCCGAAATCTATGATTTTGGCAATTCACGCCCGATAGGGCAATTAACTCCGCTCCGTCAGGAGTGGAAATTAACGCCGAGCAAACGGCTCGGCAATTCACGCCCGCAAGGGTATTTAACGCCACGGAGTGGCAAATTACTCCGTCGTGGTAAAATCATTCTCTTTTTTTGTCGCCCACTCGTATGGTCGCATATATTCGCCGTTGTAGGGGACGGGTTTGCCGTCGGCGTAATCCCATGCGTCGCAGCGGCAGTACTTTACGTTAAGATTAAGACGGGCGCGTTTTACGTCTATTATGTGAGGTACGCGGTGGGACTGCAACGTAAGACGTAAGCGGCACACGGCGTCGCGGTAAAGTTTTTTCGATAAATCGACGGCTTTTTCGCCCCAAAGGCAGGTTATCGCTTCTTCCATGGTTACGGTAGCTCCGCGGCGGTCGACGAGCAGGGCGAGAAGTTCTTTGCTCTTAGCACGGTTAAAGTCTACCACCGTATTGCCGACGTAACAGTCGAAGTGTGAAAAGGTCTTGAAATTTACCGTCACTTCGTCGTCGTTAATAAGGTCGGTCAGGATAGCGTTAAGGTCGGTCCTGTCGTAGGGTTTGTAGCAGAAAGCGAAAAAGTTATTGCCTAATTCTTTTTTTATTTCTTCCACGTTCTGAGCGTAACCCGTAATGAACACTACTTTTACGTCGGGGTTTATTTTTATAAACTCTTTCGCTAAGTCGATACCGTTTATTTTCGGCATATTTATGTCGAGAAAAACCGCTTTACAGTAATTTTTGCGGGCGAAGTCGAGCGCGGCGTCAACCTGCGTCGAAAACATGTTCGCCGTGATTTCGGGGTTGTCGAAAATGTGAGATGAAAAGGTAAGCAAGGGGGATATTTCGTCGTCTACTACTATTACGTTCATATATTATTCCTTTATATTTTTGTCTTTTTGTTTCGGGAAGGAGATAAGGACTCTCGTTCCGCCGTTTATTTTGCTGTCGACGATTACCGCCGCGGAAGAAAGAAGTCTTAACCTTTCCTTTGCGTTTTTTAAGCCGACGGAAGTCGGTTTTACGTTCTTTTCGTCGAAACCTACTCCGTTGTCGTTTATTTCCACGTTGTAAGTTTTTGCCGTTTCGTAGGTTTTTATTTCTATATATCCGTTTGGAATATTCTCTACCTGCGAATACTTGAAAGCGTTTTCGATAAAGGGTTGCAGGCTCAGTATCGGCAGTGCAAAATCGTCGTCCATACAGTCGAGAAGAACGGTTATCGGTTTTTCTCTGCGCATATTTTCAAGTTCTATATAGTTGTTGATGTTGTCGAGTTCCTGCGAGAAAGGCACTACGTCTACGGATGACGAGTCCACGTTCGCGCGCAAGTGTTTACTGAACATGGTAAGGGCCTTGTCGCCGAGAGTTTTGTCCTTTTCGTACGCCGCCTGAACGTTGGTAAGACTATTGAAAATAAAATGCGGTTTTATCTGTGCTTTGAGAGAATCCGCAAGAATTACGGCGTGTTCCCGTTCGGTTTTCAGAGCTTTGATTACAGTAAGTGTGTTTTCTACGGAAATGCTCCGATAGAGTATAATTACGCTCAGCATTACGGGGAGCATAACGTAGGCAATACTCCGTTCCATCCCCGCTATCGTAATATCCATAAGGTCGAACGTCGTGCAGGTAATGAATATCGCCGAGCTTAAAATAAACAGCCCGTACAGAATGTTGCGGTAGTTTTTCGGCGGGAAGGTCTTAGCAAGGGGATAAGTAAAGGATATAAGGCAAGCTACTGTAAGCATCGGAGCTATCGCCTGAACGAATCTGCCCATAAGAACGGCGTACAAAACGACTGCGATAACGGATACGGAACCGAAAATTATCGTGGGTATTTTATAGTCGGCGATGACGCCTTTTTTATAAAAATGGTACAATAGCGAGAATATAAGTAAAATATCCGCCGCAAAATTGATGTCCATAATAATGTTGTAGGTGTTGAATCGCAGGAACGCCAGTAGTCGCCAGTATACCGCTATCGAAAACACGGTAAGTATCATCATCACGAACATAACTACCGAAAAAGAATAGTCGTGTTTTATGCGGTCCATACCGAAGTTTATTAAAAACGAGAAAATGAACAGGGCTATTACCAAACCTAAGACGATGAAACCGACGTTGTTGGTAAACAGCGGGGCGGACGGAGAAATTTCCGTCGTGGAAATGGTAAGACGGGGCGGACTTGAAAGACCGCCGCGCATATTGGACGACACTTCGAACACGACCGTAAGGGGATTTTCGTCCTTGACTATATAAGTAGCCGTATATTCCGCTTCGCCGTTGGAGCGACTTTCGCCCGTTTTTTGCCTTGTGCCGTATTTGAAGACGCATTCTCCGTTAACGTAACCGTAACACGCTCCGATAAAGTTGTTATTGAGAAAATAGACGGGAGTACCCGGTTTAAGTCCTTTTACCGTCAGTCGGTAGGAAGCGTAACCGTCGTTACTTAAACGTTTTCCGTCGATTATAGTGTCGGTGTAACGGTGCGGAACGGCGACTATCGCATCGGGTTCTCCGTCGTAGTTATCTTCCACTATCCATTTATTGTAAAAGAACTCGTACGTTCCTGTCATGTGCTGCTTAGCATAAACGTTATCGGTGTCGAAATCGGAAAAATCAAGTACGCAGTCTTTAATATCGGGGAGTCCGACTTTCGAGTTCATAGTGCGGTTACTAAGGACGAGTCCCAAAATCGTCGCAACGACGCAAAGGACGCAGACAGCAACCGTCAGCACGGACAATATGTTTGTTTTCGTAGTCACGCTCAGTTTTTTCATTTTACCGCCGATAAATTTTAGTAATATAGTCGCAGGACGACGCCGTTGGCATACTAATAATATACCATTGTAGCAAAGATAAAAGATAGCGGCAACGGGCAAAAAAATTATTTTTAATAAAAAAATAAAAAATTTATCGTCGAACGCAAATATTCACGCTTTGTTGGCACTTCGTTTCGTAACATATAATCGGTGACGAAGAAGTCTGCTTTTGTTTACAGAAAATAGGAGGTAGTTTATATGTCAAAAGGTAAGAAAATCATCTGCGCGCTGATAGCGACGGTGGTTATTGTGACGGCTGTTTTTACGCTTGCCGCGTGCAAAGACAAAAACGGCACGACGACCGATTACTCGGCTACTAACGGAACGTATTATCGTTTTTCCGACGGAAAGGCAAATAAGGCGGAGTTCATTACACTCGCCGACGGCAAGTGGAAAGACGAGAAAAACAACGAAGGTACTTACGAAATTTCGGGTACGGAAATAAAAATCTTTTCCGACGCGTTCGGCGAAAGAGCCGAGTTGTATTCGGGTACGATAGCCGACGGAACGCTTACTTTAAGATTAGGCGGACTCGAAAGGGTGTATAAACGCGACGTCAGCGAAACTCCCGTAGAACCGGGAGAAAAAATAGCTACGCCGACTTTAAGAGTGGAAGACTACGCTACGATTTGCTGGAACAAAGTGGCGGGAGCAAAGGGATATAAACTCACCGTCGACGGACAGGAAATAAACGTCGGCTCCGATAAAGACTCTTACGAAATAGAAAACGTGGCGGTAGGTTCGCACAACGCAAAGATAGTCGCTCTCGCGGAAACGGAAGACTGCAATTCCGACGAAGCGGAACTTAACTTTAATTTCGATTTGTACGCCGACGGCAACGGCACCGAAGCCGCTCCTTACGGCATAGCCACGAAAGAACAATTCTACAACATAAAGAACTTCTCGGATAAATATTTCGTTATCAAGAAGCAAAATAGTTTCGGCGGAGCGGTTTTCGACGGAGAAACCGTAGAAATTTACGCAAAACTTACGGCGGAAGACGGAGCGGTTATTGATAACGTAACCATAGAAAAAGACCTTATTAACGTAAACGCCGACGCGGCGGCAGACGGATTAAAGTTTACCAACGTAATAAACAACGGAGCGGCGATAGTTTCTTCCAACGACGGAACGGTCCGTAACTTATCCGTAAGCGGACAGTATTTCGGCAGTATATCCTATCCTACCGCTATCCTTATAGAATCCAACGACGGCGTCGCCGAAAACTGTACCGTAAGCGGAGCGGCGCAAGGTTTTTTCACCGCGGTAACCGATAACGGCCTGGACGGCGTAATAAGAAACGTTACTGCCGACCTTACCGTCACGATAAGCAGTGAAGATACCGATATGATATCTCCACGCGGGATGGGATTCGTATGCGGCGAAAACTACGGTACGATAGCTTCTTCCGTGGCGATAGGTTCTATTACGTTCGACGTATCGTACGAAGGTAACGCAATGGGAAGCTACGGACTTTATACCTCGATAGGAACTTTCGTCGGAGAAAACGACGGAAATATTTTAGAGTGTTACTCCAAAGTAAACGTGGAAGGCAGCATTTACGACAAGTTCGACTCCATTATGATAGGCGGTTTTGCGGGAAGTAACGATAGCGAAGACGCAGTAATTTCCACTTCCGCATATAACGGTACGTTTGCTCTTACCGTCGATAAAAATATGGGCAGCCTGAAAATAGGCGGCTTTATCGGCACGGTTAACGCAGGCATAATAGAACATTGCCTTGCGGCTAACGAAATAACGATAACCTGCGTAAAATTCGAGTCCAACATCGGTTGGTCGGCGTCGAATTGTAAATACGGCGGTTTCGCCGGGCGTAACGTAGGCGCGATATCCGATAGCTACGCGGGCGGACTTAGTATAAGCGAAGCGGAAGGCTCGACCAACGCTTTCTGTAATCGTGAAAACAACGGCTCGGCAGACGGCTGTTACGTTTCGACCGACGAGAACGTGAATTTGGACGTCGAATATTGGTTCGTACCGAGAAACGGCGCCCCCGTACTTTTGGCTCTCTCCGACGTGAAGACTATCGAAGGTACTTGCGAAATAACCCGTAACGGCAATACGATAAGTTGGGAAGCCGTCGAAAACGCCGACTACTACGAATATACCGTAAACGGCGTAAGATACTATGCTCAAAGCACTTCCGTTACTCTCACCTTTACCGAGAAAGGAGATTATACGGTCACCGTTCGTCCATGTTCGGATACCCGTTTACCGGGCGAAAGGACTTCGATAAGTTTTTCCGTAAGAAAACTTGCGTTCACAGTGGAAAATAACGGACAGCTCGAAAGAAACCGCTCGTACTTAGCCGACGGCTACGTTTATACCGTGACCGCTCTCGGTTCGGAAAGAACGGGTTATACTTTCTCGCACTGGGTAAGCGGCGAAGACAGATACGATATAGGCGATGAAATAACCGTATCCGAGGATATGACTTTCGAAGGACTGTTTAACGTCAATTACTACAACGTAAAAGCCTTTGCGAGAGTGCTCGATAACGAAACGGGCAAACTCGTATGGAAAAATATTTACGACGAAAACTTGGCTTACGGCACGGCTCTTAACCTGCCCACTCCCGTAATAGACGGTTGCGACGCGGCGGGATACGAATTTCTCGGTTGGGCGGAAGGCGTAAGCTCTTCCGGTATACCCAGCGGTATACTGCAATGCGATACCGTTCCCGCAAACGACGTTACTGCATACGCAAGATTTACGATGAAAGTTTTCGAAATAAGGCTTTATCCTAACTATGCAGGTAGCGATGACGCAACGATAGTCGAAACGAGATATTTTACCGACGTAAGTATATCTACTTTCGTCAAACCTACCCGCAGGGGATATACTTTCGTGGGTTGGTACAAGGAAGCCACTCTCGAAACGGCGGCTGCCGATTTCCGTATGGCGGCGCAAGACGAAGCGTTTTACGCTAAGTGGTCGCTCGATACTTATACCGTGACCGTAGAGCTTAACGGCGGTACGGCGGACGGGGATATTCCTTCGACGTATACAGTGGAAGATTCCGCTTGCGTTCTTCCCGACGTAACGAAGAAAGGTTACACTTTCGTCGGTTGGACTATGAACGGAGACGAAACGAAAGCGGATAAAATTGACCCGTCGGAAATTACGGGCAACGTTACGCTTACCGCGCAGTTTACCGTCAATAAATACAACCTTACTTTCAACACTTCGAGCAACGACGTAAGGGACGGCGAATGTAAAGTTACGTTCGTTTACGGCAAGCCCGGAACTTTCGGCAATATAGAAAAGACCGTTACCGTCAAGAAAGGCGAAAAGGTTTCCGCTCCCGAACAGAGTACCTATACGCAGGGCTTAATCAGGGGTTGGTACACTGCGGACAAGTATTACGATTACGCTTCCGATTACGAAGCGGGCGAATATTTCGACTTTAACTCTACGCCTATTTACGACGATATTACTTTGTATTTAAGGAGCGCTTCGCTCGATTACAGTGTTTACAGCAAGTACAGTAATTACAGCACCACCGTATCCGGCGGCATAGGAAGAGATTACGGCTTGATTACGCAGGGCGTAAACGAAAAAGACCTTAATACTCAACGCTTCCGCGCTAAGTTTATTAACGGCTCCGACCCCTACGGAACGGTCAGCGGCAATTTCAAAATATACGTTCAGACCAAAGATAAAGACGGCGTGATGGACACGCAGCAATCGCAGTACGTTTATCGTTTTAAGATTTCGCTTACCAATCTCGTTACGCAAAAAACTCATACGGTGACGATTAACGGAAACTACTATAATTATTCGACGAGAAACACCCATTACTACACGTTGTCGTTCTGGAATAATGCGGCGGAAAATTACATAACTCTCGATTTGTTGGGGGCGTACTCGCTCGAAGTGGAATGTCTTAAAGACGACTATATAAGGAACGTAGTTATCGTTCCGATACAACCGTATACTTACGACGGTTACGGCGAGGGCGAATTGTACGCGGGCAACAAGGAAGTGACTTTCGACGAAAAGGTAGGTACGCTTCCCACGCCGAGTAAATTCGGTTGCGATTTCGACGGTTGGTACTACGGAGAAGAAAAAATCACCGAAGACACCGTTATGTCTTACGATACCGATTTGGCGTTGAAAGCTAAGTTCAGCGTGAAAAAAGTTCCCGTGGAATACGTCCTTGACGGCGGAACCAACGGTGACAA
>DJPE01000033.1:22323-30653 GCA_002439705.1 Christensenella sp. UBA6420 | reverse complement strand
AAGAATAACCCTTAAAGACGCGACGAAAGAAGGTTACAACTTCTTAGGCTGGTTCAAAGATTCGTCTTTCAGAACGCAGGTAGAATATATAGACTACAAAAATTACAAGGAAGGAATTACCCTTTACGCAAGGTTCGAAGAATGGCACTCGCTTAATTTCGTGTTGCCCGATTTCGCGCCGACTATGAATTCCACGCAAATAAGCAACGGAAAAACGTGGTATCTTCCCGAACAGCCCGCAGTGGACGGATACAGAGCTATGGGTTGGTATGCGGACGCGGAATATACCGAAAGAGTTTACAAACTCGATAATCCCGTCGGAGACGTAACCCTTTACGGAAAATATCTCGTTCTCTATTATATTTATTTTGACGCAGGCATAGGGACTATATCGCCGTCGACGAGAGATTTCGTGGAAACGGACAGGGTGAACGTCGCTTCTTTCAAACCGACCGCTAAAAACTACGTCTTCTTAGGTTGGGTAAAGGACGGAGAGGCGGAATACGTCACCGAAATCCCCGCAGGCACGACGCACGACGTTTACCTTACGGCGGTGTATTTACACGCTACCGAAGGTCTCGTATATAAGGAATATAACGATTATTGCACGGTAAGTTTCCCGAACAAACCGTCGTTGTTAGGCGAACGCGACGTGGTTATTCCCGCGGTTCATAACGGAAAGCCGGTAACCATGATAACTTACATCACTACCGATATTGCCGCGAAGAGCGATGAAGTTATATTGAATTCTATTACCGTATCCGACGGAATTACTACGATATTAGGAAACGCATTCTGGTTCTATACCGCAAAATATATCTACATACCCGCTTCGGTGACGACGATGGACCCGCGTGCGGTCAACGGCGGAGCCGTGTATTCCGATACGGATACTATGGCAAACAACAAAATCACCGTCATGTACGGCGGAGCGGAATTCCCCGACACGGTCAATTCGGCTTGGCTTTACTCTTATTCGTCGACCAATTACTATTCGTCTGCGGACAGACCGAACGCCGTTATTATGAACGTAAAATCTTTTGAAGTAAGAGACGACGAAGTAGTCGCCGTCTTCAACGACGGCAAGGTGGGTATAATTACTTACACCGGTAGCGACGAAGGAGCCGCCGATTTCAACGGCAGAACCGAAACAGTATCTTACGTGGATAAATGGGCGTTCGTAGGTAAGACCTTAAACGCGGTGACGATTCCCGCGGGAACTACCGTATCGGCAGGCTCGTTCCGCAATACTTCCGTCGCTTCGATAGTAGTCCTTGCCGGCGCTGAAATACCCGACGGCGCTTTCTGTAACGTGACGGGACTCACCGCGATAGATATATCGGACGACGTGAACGTAAGCGCGTGGTTTGCCGAATGTTCTTTCGAAAACGGTAGTATAGACTATACAAACCGCGCTACGGAAATTACCGCGCAACTCCCCGAATTTGCGTTGGCGTTTAAGAGCTTATACTTACCCGAAGCTGTTAGAATAGGAAGTTACGCTTTCGCTAACGCGCAGTCCGCTACTTCCGTTACGTTCTCGGATAATCTTACGTCGATAGGTATGTATGCGTTCCGATACGTAAACGTTTCCGAATTGTCGTTCGGCAACGAGTTGGGAACTATCGAATTCGGCGCTTTTTACGGAGCGCGTTCGCTCGAAATGGTGACTTTCCCCGACAGTCTGAAAGAGATAGGAAAGCAAGCGTTCTATAACGCGAAGAAACTGAACGCGGTAAACTTCGGCAACGGCGCGTTGACGATAGGCGAAAAAGCGTTCGCGTTAGACTACGTTGTCAGCGGAGACGACCACGTCGCTCCCGAAAACTACCTTACGAGCATATCCTTGCCCGCAGACCTTGTAAAGGTAGCTAACGACGCTTTCGAATACAGATGGGCTATTACCGATATAACGATACCCGTCGCCGCGCACGAAGCGGTAAGAAACGTCGTCTTGCCTAACGTAACTACCGTTAAATTGGTAGGCGAAAGCGTAGGAGCGTACGCCCTTAAACCGACTTCGACGAACACGGGCAATGACTATTTCGGAAAGCTCGACGGTTCTCTCGTATTTACTATCGCTGCGTCGATAAAGTCGATAGCCGAAAACGCATTCTCGGGCGCGCAAATCAGAGGCACGATAAAATTCGAAGAAGGCTCTCCGATTACGGCAATAAGCGATTACGCATTCAGGGACAGCGGCGTGAAAGTAATCGAACTTCCCGCAGGGTTGAAGAAAATAGGAAGGGGCGCGTTCAGCTATTGCGGCTTGACGAGTATAACCGTTCCCGACGGAATGACGGTCGGCGGAAGCGCATTCACAGGTTGTTCGTTAACGACCGTAGTAATCGGCGATAACGTACAGTTGGACGGTAACGCGTTCAGCGATTGTATCAACCTTCCGTCCGTAGTAATCGGCAACAACGCGATTATCGGCGAAAAAGCGTTTAGCGGCTGTTCCGCTCTCACGAGCGTTACTATCGGCGAAAAAGCGTATATCGATTCAAATGCGTTCGACGGCTGTTCCAATCTTACTTCTTTAAGTATAGGAAACAACGTAGAGTACGTAGGCGGCTATGCGTTCAACGGCTGTACCAACCTTACTTATACCGTCGACGGTAACGCCAAATATTTAGGTAACGAAGTCAATCCGTACTTAATTTTGGTCGCGGCTACCGACAAGACGATAACCGAGTGCGTAATTAACGAAAATTGCGAAATCATTTTCACCGAAGCTTTCGATAGCTGCGAGCAGCTTGCGAGCGTAACTATCCCCGAAGGAATAAAGTATATCGAATCTTACGCGTTCAGCGGATGCAGCGCACTTACGGCGATAGAACTTCCGAATACTCTGACGGATATAGGACAGTACGCGTTCAGCAGTTGTAATGGACTTACGAACTTAGTTATCCCCGCAGGCGCGTCTATCGGTTACAGCGCGTTCCGTTCCTGTTCTAATCTTGTGAGCGTTACGTTCGGAAACGGCGTCGAGATAGCAGGCAGTTACGCGTTCTATTCTTGTAATGAACTTACGACGATTACGGTAGGCGACGGCGTTTTTGTACCGAGCGGCGCGTTCGATAGCAGCAAACTTACGACGGTAATTCTTTCCGATAACGTGGCGGGCGTGGACAGTAAAGCGTTTACGTACTGCGCGAACGTAGCGTATAACGTTTACGAAAACTGCAATTATTTAGGTAACGAAAATAATCCTTATCTCGCGCTTGTGAGCGTGGTGGATAAGACCGTCACCGATATTACGATACACGAAGACTGCAAGATAATCTGCGACGTGACCGTCGTATTCAAAGAATGTACTAATCTTGCGATGCTCGAAATAGCCGAAAGCAACGAGTGGTTCTCTACCCTGAACGGAATACTTTATAACAAAGATAAAACGCAAATAATTTTCATTCCGAAAAACATACAGGGCGAAGTAGTTATTCCCGACAGCGTAACGAGTATCGGCGCGGACGTATTTTACGGTTGCGCGAGTATTACCGCAATTACTTTCGGTCCGAGCTTGACTGATATCGACGTATTTAACGCAAGGATTACCGATTGTAACTCGCTTACGACCATCGAAGTATCGGACGAGAACGCGGTATATTCGAGTCAAGACGGAATGTTGTTCGACAAAAATAAGACTACGTTAATATACGTTCCCAACAACAAGCAAGGTACTTTGAATATCTCTGCGGAAACGACTATCGGAGAAGGCGCATTGTCGTATTCCTACGGTATTTCGGCCATCGAAGTATCCGAAGACCATGCGGCGTATTCGAGCCAAGGCGGAATACTTTACGATAAAGAAAAGACGCAAGTAATACGCGTTCCGCGTAAACTTCAAGGCGAAGTAACGATTGCGGACGGAGTAACGAGTATCGCAGGGTATACTTTCTCGGGTTGCACCGAAGTGACGAGCGTAACCGTTCCCGCAAGCGTGACGAAGATATCCGGATACTCTTTCCGCGAATGTTCGGCGCTTACGACGGTGACGATGCTCGGCGGAGTTACGGTAATAAACAACTACACTTTATATAATTGCGTAAATCTTACTATGGTAGTTATTCCGAAATCGGTAACGGAAATAGGCAAATCTGCTTTCTATAAATGTACCAACCTTACCGCGCTGACTTACGAAGGTTCGAAAAGCGAGTGGAGTAAAGTAACCAATAGCAGTAGTTTCAGTTCGTTTACCATAACGTATCTGAATAAGTAAGAGTATTTTTTAATCTGACGGTTGCCGAAAGGCAAAAAGAAAACGGCGAAGGGAAGTAAGTTCCTTTCGCCGTTTGTTTTTTTGCAAATAAATTATTTCCGTATCAACTGAATCGTGAAGCCTGCGTTATCGCCGGCTAAGTGGAGTTTTATTATCCGTCCGCCGTCTTTTACTATCGTGTCGGGGTCGACGGAGAAGCCGCGTTTCGTAAGGTAATGGACGCAACGTTCAAGGTTGGGGGACGAGAAAGCTATGTGACCTACGTTGCCGTTATGGTTTTCTTTAACTACTTCAATGCCGTTTACTGTGGTTTTGTCGGGTTCGTAGTTGCCGCCCGAAAGTTTAGAAAAGGTTTTCAGAAGTTCCGTTCCCGTCGTCGGGTCGGTGTTTATAGCCACGTGGTCTAATTTTATATCCAGCATTTTGTTTATGCTTTCTCTCGCGGTAGTGGCTATTTCCTGATAGCGTTTCTGTTTAAGCATTTCTTCGTTTACTATGTACGTTCCGCCGCAGCAAAGCACCTGCCCGAAAGAAAGGTATTTGTTGAGATTGTCGGAGTTTATGCCGCCCGTAGGGATAAATTTCATAAAAGGATACGGTCCGGACAGAGCTTTCAGCATATCCACGCCGCCGAGAAGTTCGGCAGGAAAGAATTTTACCGCCCGCAAGCCCCTTTCGTAGGCTTGTTCTATATCGCTCGGATTACTGCACCCGGGGAATACCGGCACGCCCAACTCTATGCATCTGTCGACGACTTTCGGGTTAAAAGACGGGGTGACTATGTATTTTGCGCCCGCGCTTACAGCTTCGTTTACCTGTTCGACGGAAATAATCGTTCCCGCGCCGACGAGCATACTTTTACATTTTGAAGTAATAAGTTTAAGCACGTCTTTCGCCGCCGTCGTTCGGAAAGTGACTTCCACTACGTCGATACCTACGCCGTTAAGAACGCCCGTCAGGGGGAGTGCGTCGAGTACGTTGTTGATTTTAAGAAGCGGAACTATCCCCGCAAGGTCGAGCCTTTTGATTACTTTGTTATAGTTGCTGGAAAAGCCGGTAGGTAATTTCATTATGTCGCCTTTTATATGATATGATACGGCTGTTGCCTTTATGTTAAGTATACCATATCGGCAGTGGTATTTCAAGACGCAATTTGTTCAGGGAGCGTCCTATGCACGTCGCTTTGCGCGGCAAAAAACAGGCGCAAATAATTTAACCGAAATATATGATAAAATAACGACAAAAAAGCGGATATATATATCAGAGTTTTTTGCTGCTTTTGCGAAAACTTCACCTACCGTACTTAGTACGCCTACGTCTCGTTTTCACAAAAAATCAACGCACCTATGCCACTCCCGCAAGTCTTTTACGCATGCGTATCTGCAAAAAAGTGACTATATATTGCAAACGAAACCGTTGTATGTTAAAATTATTTCATAAAATCGGAGGAACCATGACAAAAAAATCTCTCATAGGATTAGTCGCGTCGATATTGTCGTTCGTCGTGCTTATGATAGTCGCCACCTTTTACGACTTGCAAATTTCCGTCGCCGTCGGGAACGCCGACAGCGTGTACGGACAGTTTTTCAACTTTTTGGGAGAAACTCCTTTATGGTTCGGTATTCCGCTTTCTTTTCTTATTCTGTTCAGAGCGGTGGACAAAAGCAATAAATTCTATAAATGGTTAAAACCCGTTCTGCTTATATGCGTTTTTGCAGGGTTTTTCTTCTTCGCCCGTTACCTTATGGACGAAATGACGGCGGAATTAAAATGGAAATACCTTTACGTCACCCTTTTCGGACTTACGATGACCGGCGTAGCTTTACTCTGCGTTAAGAATATCGATGACGAAATTTTCAAAAAATTAGTGATTTTTGCGATACTTACCCTTGCGATAATCGTCGTAAGTCAGGCGCTCGTTACTGCGATGAAATATATCTGGTCGCGGCAACGCTTCCGTAACCTGCAGGTAGGTAACGTGTATTTAGGCACGGCGGAAGGTTTCACTCCGTGGTACAAGCCTACTTTCGGACATCACGACCCCGACGCCCTTTATCCCGACGCTCTCGGCGGAAAATCGGACAAGGGAGCTTACCGTTCTTTCCCGAGCGGTCATACGGCTGCCGCGGCGGTAACGTTCGCTATTACCGTATTGCCCGACTTATTCGAGAAACTGAAAAAATACAAAGTCGTATTTTACGTCGTACCCGTCGTGTATACCGTACTCGTCGCGGTGTCGAGAATAGTAAACCGCGCTCATTATTTAAGCGACGTCACGGTAGGCGGTTTTCTTACCGCGGGCATAGCCTTTTTATTCAAGTACCTTATTCAAAAAATTTGGGTTAAGCGTAAATTCTACGGATACGAAAACTTTGTCGAACCCGTCGATAATACCGACTTAACGGAAAAGGCGGCGTAAAGTGACGGAATCGCTGTATGATTTTTTAATTACCGAGTGCGTGAAAAATCCCGAAGAACGGAAGATATATTTCGGCAGGGATATAAGCGGAGCGGAACTTATCCGCGACGTGAACGCCGTAGGCGGATTTCTACAAAGCCGCGGAATAAAGAAAGGCGACGTTGTGGCGGTATGTTTACCGAATATCCCGCAGGCAATCGTAGCTCTGTACGCAATTAACGCCGTCGGAGCTATCGCGTACGTTCTGCACCCGAAGACCGGCGCGGACTTTTTGGCGGGCGAAATAAAAAGCGTAGAAGCGAAAGCCGTATTTCTGTTAGATAGGTTTCTGAAAAGATATAAAAAGGTTACCGAAAACGGCGTTTTAACGATAGCGTGCCGTATGAGCGACTATCTGCCGTACCCTGAAAAATTAGTCAGAATCACAGAACCCGTTTTGCCGAAAGGCGTGGTTCCCTATAAGGAAGCCGTTAAGTCGAAGCCCTTTACCGCGGTGGAAATAAAATCGGGAGAACCTGCCGTTTATCTTAATTCCGGCGGAACCACGGGCGAACCGAAAACCGTCGTTTTGTCCAACGGAGCTTTCAACGAACTCGCTTTTAACGTGCGAGCCACCGCAAGAAAGTGCGAAAAGTACGTCGAAGGAATGGGTATGCTTATGACCTTGCCGTTATTCCACGGCTTCGGACTCGGCGTGTGCGTGCAGGTGGGGCTTTTGGTCGGCTACGTCGTACCCGTGCCGATTTTCAGACCGTCGAAAGTAATCAAGACTATGAAAAAAATTCCCGTCAATATAATAGTGGGCGTACCGGGAATGTTGCGCAGGCTTGCCGAAAGACGGAATTTCAAGGGAAAATTTTTACGGAATATCCGCCTTATCTTTGCGGGCGGGGATAAAGTCAACGAAGAAGTAAAGCGGAAGTTTGAAGAAAGGTTACAAAAAAGCGGGTGCGACACTCTCGTAATGGAAGGGTACGGATTAAGCGAAGTGGCGAGCGTGGCTACGATAAACACGGATAGTCCGAGTGACGGTTCTCTCGGTCAGCCGATAGAAAACGTCGACGTAAAAATATTTATCGACGGTAAAGAAGCCGCGGACGGAGAAGAAGGCGAAATAGCGGTGTGTTCCCCGTCTGTTGCTAACGGTTACTTCGACGGAAGTCGGTGCGAATTTTTTACCCCGGACGGAAAAGAATATCTCGCAACGGGGGATATAGGGTATAAGAAAGGGAAAAGCGTTTATTTCTGCGGAAGAAAGAAAAGAATGTTAAAAATCGGCGGAGTGAACGTTTTTCCGTCGCAGGTAGAAGAAGTGGCGACGCGGTTTTACGGCGTGAAACAAGCGTGCGCGGTAAGAACCGTCTACAAAAACAAACCCGCGATAAAACTTCTCGTCGTCACCGACAAAAATATAGGGGACGAGTATAAATCGAAACTCGCCGCCTTTATCTGCAAGAACCTTATAAAATACGCCGAGCCACGCATTATCGAACGGGTGGAAGAATTGAAAACCACGCCGTTGGGGAAAGTGGATTATAGATTTTACGAAAACAACTAAACAGCAAGTCGAAAAGCCCACGGTTGTGAAGTTAATTGCCAAACGAGTTTGGCGTTATGGTAAGTTTAGTGAAGTTCAAAGTTACACTTTGAGTGAAGTTGCCGCAGTTTGCGGCAGTGAAGTTATCGCAA
>DJPE01000033.1:17877-22299 GCA_002439705.1 Christensenella sp. UBA6420 | reverse complement strand
CAAGCGATAGTGAAGTTCAAAACTAAGGTTTTGAGTTAAGGATAATATTTAAGAGAAGAAAAACTTTATCGCTCTATTGATTAACCTTAACGCCGAAATCTGTGATTTTGGCAATTCACGCCCATTAGGGCATTTAACTCCACGCAGTGGAAATTAACGCCACGGAAGTGGCAATTCACGCCGCATTGTCGGCTCGACAAACCTTTTTTGTTTTTTAATGCGTTTCGCTATTTACAACGGCGGTAAATAATGGTAATATAATAAATATATGATTTAATTAAGTTTTGTTTTATCACGGAGGATAACGGAACAAATGGTAGTAAGTATTATAATTGCGAGTGTGCTTGCGATAGCTTTTATCGCTATGCGTGTTACTCTCGGAACTAAGAGCGTGAACGGCGGAGTAATCTGTATGTTTGCGAAGACCGTGGCGAGTTTAGGTTTTATCGCGGTGGGCGTCGTGGCTATTTACAACGGCGTAAACAATATTCAGTCCGCTATATTTATGATTTGCGGTATGATTTTCGGACTTATAGGGGATATGGTACTCGACCTTAAAGTCGTTTACTTGAAGCAGCCCGAAGAAGGCGTTTATCTTACCGGCGGAATGGTGAGTTTCGGCTTGGGACACGTTATGTATCTCGTCGCCGTATGCCTTTTACTTAAAGACGTAATAACCTTTGCTCTCGGCGGCGTATGCGTGGCGGTGGCGGCGGTGGTCGCTTTCGCTATGGTGTTCGGCGGCGAAAAGTTTATGGGCTTCCGTTTCGGAAAGTTCACCGTACATTCGATTTTGTACGCGTTCGTGCTTATCTTTATGAGCGCGTTCGCGATAGGAACGTGTATCGTCATGAAGAACACGCGTATGCTTCTTTTTGCGATAGGTATGGTATTGTTCCTTTTGTCCGACGTAGTGCTTACGCAGATGTACTTCGGCGGCAGACCCAAAGATAAAACTCTTTGCGTAATAAACCACGTTTTGTATTACGCGGCGCAGATAGTATTGGCAAGTTTTATGTTCACGATGTAAAAAATTAAGGAGGCAAAAATGAACGTTTGGCACGACATCAGTCCCGAAAGAATTCACCCCGAAGATTTCCTTACCGTAATCGAAATCAGCAAAGGCAGCAAAAACAAATACGAACTCGATAAGCAGAGCGGACTTTTAATACTCGACAGAGTACTTTACACGTCTACCCATTATCCCGCAAACTACGGTTTTATTCCCCGTACTTACAGCGAAGACAACGACCCGCTCGACGTACTCGTACTGTCCACCGAAGAAATCAAGCCTATGGCTATATGCCGTTGCTACCCCATCGGTATGATAAAGATGACCGACGACGGATACAACGACGAAAAGATAGTGGCTATACCGTTCAAAGAGCCGAGCTACAACAGCTATACCGATATAGAACAGCTCCCGAACCACGTTATGGACGAAATATGCCACTTCTTCACCGTGTATAAGGAATTGGAAGGTAAGCGCACCGCCAATATCACCGTATCGAATAAGCAGTCCGCAATAGACACGATAGCGAAGGCTATGGACGCTTACAACAAGAGATTCCTGCCCGGCAGATAAAATGAAAATAATAAACCGCCGTATTGCCGCTTTTTCGGCGGCGTCGCTTATGACGGGCGTATTCGTCGGCGGTTTGATAATCGACAATATTATTCTCCTGATAAGCATACCCGTCGCATTAACGGCGATAGGCGTGCTTTTTCTTTGCAAAAAATTCCCGACCGTTTTCGCAATTTACCTTTGTCTTGCGGTGGGGATAGCGGCATTTGCGATAGATTATACCATATATAAAGGCACGGAAACGGCTGGGCTTTATGAAATAGAAGCGAGAATTGAGAAAGTCGGCAACGGCTACTATTTAGCCGACGACGTGCGACTTGACGGCAAGCCCTGCGTAGGCAAAATCAAAATAAACTGCGATAAAGAACTCGATTCGGGCGACGAAGTGTATTTATACGGAGCGGTGGAAACTTTGGACGTAAATATTACGGACAGCTATTCGAGTTGGTTATTCGCGAAGAAAGTACGGTACGAAACCGACGCCGAAACGGTGAACGTGGTCGGCGTGAACAAAACCGTTTTCGAAAAGATAAGGGACAGAATTACCGCGCCGATGGAAAAGTTTATGTCGACGGACGACGCCGGAATAGCAAAAAGCCTAATTTTCGGCGACAAGTCTGATTTGAGCGTAAAGGATAACGAAATAATAAGGGGCACGGGTCTTAGTCACATTTTCGCGTTAAGCGGTCTGCACGTAGGGTTTCTGATGGCGATAGTCGTGTTCGTAACGAAGAAATTAAAAACGTCGCCCGTCGTTACTCTTATCGTGAGCGTGGCGGTACTTGCGGCGTACGGTTTTATCACAGGTTTTCCGTCGGGACTCAAAAGAGCCGCCATTATGACTATACTTTGTCTTATCGCTCCTATTGTAAAAGCAAAGAACGACGCCCTTAACACTCTCGGAGCGGCGTGTTTCTTTATTATATTGACCAACCCGCGGGAACTTTTCGATTTGTCTTTCCTTATGAGCGCGGCGGCAGTGTTCGGAATAGTGCTGTTTTATAAACCTTTTTCGGCGTTCTTTACCGGTAAGAAAGGCGACGGTATGAGAAAATTTTTGGGCGAAGGCACGGCGCTTACTCTTTCGTCCAACACCGCTCTTTTCCCTATATGCAGTAACGTGTTCGGCAGTATCGCTGTGTACTCCGTCGTAGCCAACCTTATTATTTTACCGCTAATTAGTTTTACGTTTACATTGCTTGCGGTGTCGGCGATACTTACGTTTATATTTCCCGGGTTCGGCGTACTCTATTATTTAGTTCAGTTTCCCATAATAGCGGTAAGAATAATTTGCAGCTTTATTTATTCTTTGCCGTACGCTACGGTAAGCGTGACGAGTCTTGGAGTAAGTTCCGTCTTTTACGTCGCGGCGATGGTGGTCTGTTCCCGTTTCGTAAAACTTAAATTCACGCCGAAAATAATTACCGTTTGCGTACTCGTCGCATTGTGGGCGGTATCTTTTATCGTATTGTAATAATAATTTACGGAGCGTTTTTTGCTCGGTTTTCACAAAAAGTTATTTTAGGAATATATCGGGTTTGTTTTCACACTATAAAGTTAAGGACGGCAAATTTTGGCTTGTCGGTCTTACTTAAAGTGGAGGAAAATATATGAAAACGACCGGTATAGTAAGGCGTATAGACGAACTCGGAAGAGTGGTAATACCCAAGGAATTAAGGCGTACGATGCGTATTAAGGAAGGCGAAGAGATGGAAGTGTTCGTCGCGCCCGACGATACGCTCGTTCTGAAAAAATATTCGCCGCTGAAAGCTATGGAAGACTTTTGTAAAGAGTACGCCGAAGCGGTGTACAGAGTGACGGGGCATAACTGCCTTGTCTGCGACAACGATATTTTTTTGGCGGCGGCAGCCGATAAGAACGTTTATTACGGCAAGAGAATAAGTAAAGCGTTGGAAAAACTTTTGTCGGAGCGTAAGGCGGTTTACCTTAAAGGTAACGCTATTATAAGCATAGCCAACGAAGGGTTGGAATACAAGGATATGGCGATTACTCCCATAATAACGAACGGCGACGTGACGGGCGGAATAGTCCTTTTAGGGAAAACTTCCGTAGGAGAAAGCGGCGTTCAGATAGCGACGGTAGCGGCGGACTTTCTTGCAAAACAGTTTCAATAACCGATGAAAAAAACCTTTCTTTCGGGCGCGGGGGTATTGGCTCTCAGCGTAATTTTCGCCAAAGTTCTGGGCGCGGCGTATAGGATACCGCTCGCAAATATTCTCGGGACGGACGGAATGGGCTTGTATCAGTTCGTTTATCCCGTGTTTGCCCTTTTACTTACCCTTTCAAGCGGAGCGATGCCCACGGCGGTGTCGATTACCGTAAGTAAACGCCTATCTAACGGCGATACCGAAGGAGCGAAACGCTCGTTTAACGTAATTTTACGGTTGGCGATAATCGTAGGGTGCGTAGGAACGGGCTTACTTTTGCTATTAGCGTATCCGCTGTCTAAATTGCAGTCGGAAGAAGCCTTTTTAGGGTATCTCACGATAGCCCCCGCCGTGTTTATAGTGACGGTAATTTCGGCTTTCAGGGGGTACTTTATGGGCAATAAAAATATGGTGCCGAGTTCCGTAAGTCAGATTACCGAAGGGATAGTAAAACTCGGAGTGGGGATAAGTTTGTCGCTACTGTTATTGCCGTACGGACTAAAATACGCCGTGGCGGGAGCGTTGTTCGGGGTGGTGGCGAGCGAGATAGTGACCCTTGCCGTAATGTTTTTTATTTACCTTAAAGAAAAAGGCGGTTTCGTAAAAATAAAATTATCCGCCGAAAAAGAGTCGGTCAAGGAAGTGGCTAAGATAATTACGCCCCTTATT
>DJPE01000033.1:868-17805 GCA_002439705.1 Christensenella sp. UBA6420 | reverse complement strand
GTCAACTTATTGAGATTAAGGTCGTACGAAAACGCGACGGGACTTTACGGACTGTACAGCGGAGCGGTTACGCCGCTTATTAACCTGCCCGTAATGGTCTGTATTACGCTCGGCATAGCCATCACGCCGCAGATGGTGGAAGGCAAGGAAAAGCACGACGTGGATTTTATTATGGACAAGTGCAACGTCGCCACGAAACTTACCTTTATGCTCGGAGTGCCGTTCGTGTTCGCGTTTACGTTTATGTCGGAAGGTATAGTAAGTTTGCTTTTCCCCGCGCTCGGCGGAGAAAAATTGGCTTTGGCGGGGAGTCTGTTAAGAATATCCGCTTTGGGGGTACTCGGATTGAGTTTGTTCCAGATATATTCGGCAATGCTGCAAGGACTGAACAAAACCAAAGTTCCCGTTATTATAATGGCGGTTTGTATGGCGGTCAAGACGGTAATCTACGCCGTTCTTACCCCGTACGTCGGGATAAAGGGAGTGGCGATAGGGAGCGTGACAGGGTACGGACTGAGCGGCGTTATTATAATGGTATATTTCTTTAATTACGTCAGAGTCGGCGACAATCTTATGAAAAACGTTAGTCTAATCACCCTTTGCGGTGTTATAATGGGACTCGTGATATTTATGAGCGACAAGTTTACCGCAGGAAAGACGGGCGTGGTAATCGTCGGAGTAGTTTCTGCGGCGGTGTACGCGATAGCGTTGTTTACTTTGAAAGTTTTTTCGAGAGAAGAACTTTTTTCGATGCCGTTAGGTAAGTATCTCGTCGCCATAGACAAAAAAATTCACGGCTAAGGCAGGGTAATATGGATTTTAATAAATTTTCGGGCGGGAGCGTAGCGTTTTACCGCGAAGAAGATTTTTTGCAGAGAAAACATAATCAGTTCGACACGAACGTAAAAACCGTGGTGTTCGGAATAACCGACGCGGAAAAGGTCAAAGCGAAGATAGACAAGCTGTTCGGCGGGGCGAAGTATGCGGAAAAAGAAGACTATATAGAAATAAACCCCGTGGACACTTTCTCGAAGACTAATTTTAATTTTTCCGATCTGGAGGAGATAGTTTATAGACTAAGAGACCCCGACGGGTGTCCGTGGGACAGGGCGCAGACGAATAAAACCATAAGGAAAAATATTATAGAAGAAGCGTACGAACTCGTCGAAGCCGTCGATTTGGACGATAACGAAAAGATGAAGGAAGAAAGCGGCGACGTAATGTTGCAGAGCGTGCTTACTTCGGTAATCGCCGACAGCGAAGGGCGGTTCGATATAAACGACGTAATATCGGGGCTGTGCCATAAGTTAATATCCCGCCATACCCACATTTTCGGCAAGGATAAAGCAAACGACGCCGAAGAAGCGTTGAAATTTTGGGACAAGGCGAAAGCGAAAGAAAAACATTACACGTCTGTTAAAGACAAGGTGGACAGTATCCCCGTCACGTTCGGGGCGTTGATGTACGCAAACAAAGTTCAGAAGTACATAAAAAAGACGGGGTTCGATTTTCCCGATATCCGGAGCGCTGTCGATAAACTTTACGAAGAAGTGGGCGAATTTTTAGCCGCCGACGAAAAGCATAAGGAAAGCGAAGCGGGCGATATACTTTTCTCCGCAGTAAACATTTTGAGAATGGCGGACATAGACCCGGAAGTAGCCCTTAACGGAACGACGGCAAGGTTTAAGAAAAGATTTTTCTACGTTATTGAGCAAGCGGAAAAGCAAGGCAAAAAGGTGGAAGACCTTACTCTCGACGAGATGGAAAAATATTATCAAGATAGTAAAAAATACGAATGATAACGAATAACGGAACCGACCTTATTTTCGCTCCCGTCGCAGGATACTCCGACGTGGGACTCCGCACTCTCTGCGCTCGTTACGGCGCGGGACTTTGCTATACCGAAATGGTGAGCGCAAAAGGACTGCACTATAAGAACGAGAACACGAAAGACCTTCTTTATTTAGGGGCGGAAGAAAAGAATACGGGAGTTCAGCTGTTCGGTTCGGAACCCGAAATAATAGCCGAAGCGATAGCGAGTAAGGAACTTGAAAAGTTCGGAATAGTGGACCTTAATATGGGGTGTCCGGTACCCAAAATCGTAAATAACGGCGAAGGCAGTGCCTTAATGAAATCGCCCGACAAGATATATTCCATAGTGAAAGCGGCGGCGGAAGCTAAAAAAAGTAAACTCCTTACCGTTAAGATCAGGGCAGGATATTTTAACGGCTACGAGAACGCCGACGAGTGCGCCGCGGCAATAGAAAGCGCGGGCGCGGATATGGTGACGGTACACGGCAGAACGAGAGAAACGTTCTATTCCGGCAAAGCCGATTTGGGTATTATCGCGAAAGTAAAAAACGCGGTAAAAATCCCCGTCTGCGGCAACGGCGACGTAACGGACAGGGAAAGCTATTTAAGAATGAAAGAAACGACGGGAGTCGACTACGTAATGATAGCGAGAGGAGCGTTCGGCAGACCTTACGTTTTTTCCGAAGTTCAGGGCAAGGAATACGATTTTAATATAAAGAAAGCAATCAACGAGCATATAGAGTTATTGAGTTTTTTACCCGAAAGAACGGTCGTGAACTGTATGAAAAAGCATATAGCGTTCTATCTCAAAGGTTTTCCCGGGCAAAAAAAAGTAAAAGAAAAAGTGTTCTCGGCGCAAAAAATCGACGAATTGCGTACTTTAATTGACGGTCTTACAAATTAAAGGTATAATAGCTGAAAAATATTCGTCAGAATCCTAACGGGAGAGATAAAAATGAAAGTATACAATTTTGCGGCAGGTCCGTCCATGATGGCGGACGAGGTTAAGCGTATAGCGCAGAGAGATTTTTTGGATTATAACGGCAGCGGAATGAGCGTAGTCGAAATGAGCCACCGTTCAAGATGGTACGACGAAATCCATAACGAAGCCTTATCCCTGTTCAAAGAACTTATGGGAGTACCCGACGACTATTACGTTTTGTTTTTGCAGGGCGGAGCTTCGATGCAGTTTGAAGCCGTACCCCTTAACCTTTTACAAAAAGGCAGAGCCGACTATATAGTCACGGGTAATTTCGCAAACAAGGCGTACAAGGAAGCGATAAAGTACGGCGATATAGCCTGCGTGGCGAGCAGTAAGGAAGATAACTATACCTATATTCCCGACGTCGATAAAATAGATTTCAGAGCGGATACCGACTACGTTCATATCACGGCTAACAATACGATTTTCGGTACGAAGTACGGTAAATATCCGAAAGTAAACAATCTCGTCGCGGATATGAGCAGTATGATTCTGAGCGAACCCGTCGACGTAAGTAAATTTAACCTGATCTACGCGGGCGCGCAGAAAAACATAGGCCCCGCGGGGCTTACGATAGTCGTAGTAAAAAAAGATATTATAAATAACCCGATGCCGATTTGTCCTACTATGTTAAAATATTCCACTCAGGCGGAAAACAACAGCCTTTATAACACGCCGCCCGCATTTTCCATATATATGGCTATGCTTAATTTCAGGTGGTTGAAAAATCTGGGCGGGGTGAACGCTATATATGAAATAAACAAGTATAAAGCGAAGATACTGTATGACTTTATAGATAATTCCGATTTTTACACAAACCCCGTCAGAGTAAGCGACCGTTCTATAATGAACGTTCCGTTCGTGACCCCTGATAAAGACCTTGACGCGAAGTTCGTTAAAGAAGCGGCGGAAAAAGGACTCGTATCCTTAAAAGGACACCGATTAGTGGGCGGAATGAGAGCGAGTATCTATAACGCAATGCCCGTGGACGGAGTTAAGGCTCTTATCGACTTTATGAAAGATTTTGAAAGGGAGAACGGCTGAATGTACGGAATAAAAATGTTAAATAAAATAAGCCCCGTAATAGAAGAAGTTTTCGACGAAAAGTACAGTGTAAGCGACGACAAAACCGACCCGGTCGGGATAATAGTGAGAAGTTACGACATGTCGGACTACGAAGTAAATAGTAATCTTCTTGCGATAGGAAGAGCGGGAGCGGGCGTAAACAATATACCCGTGCAGAAAATGACCGAAAAAGGTATAGTCGTGTTCAACACCCCCGGAGCTAACGCAAACGCTGTGAAAGAACTCACCGTCTTAGCC
Organism: Christensenella sp. UBA6420; assembly: GCA_002439705.1. Lineage (GTDB taxonomy): Bacteria > Bacillota > Clostridia > Christensenellales > DTU072 > CAG-1782. The sequence continues at coordinate 13,688 of DJPE01000033.1, read as the reverse complement.
ATGCTTTTAGCTTCGCGCGACGTAATCGGCGGCAACTTATGGGTAAACTCGTTGGAAACCAACGTCGCGAAAACCGCCGAAAAAGGCAAATCCCGGTTTGCGGGAAGAGAAATATCCGGTAAAAATGTAGGGGTTATAGGGTTGGGCGCTATCGGCGTACTCGTCGGCAACGCCTGCGTGAATTTAGGTACGGAAGTAATAGGCTATGACCCGTATCTTACCGAAAGTAACCGCGAAAAACTCGATAAAAGGATAAAGTTAGCGGGTTTGGACGAAGTTTTGTCGGAAAGCGATATAATAACTTTACACGTTCCGTTAATCGACGGCACGAAAAATTTAATAGACGACGAAGCCGTCGGGAAGATGAAAAACGGCGTAATTTTAATAAACATGAGCAGGGGCGGTCTGGTCGATTTCGACGCGGTAAAGAAAGGTATAGCCTGCGGCAAAATAGCTAAATACGTAGTGGACTTCCCCGACGAAAAGGTAATAAACGAAGAAAACGTAATAGTTTTTCCGCATCTCGGAGCAAGCACGGAAGAAGCGGAAGACAATTGCGCAAAGTCGGCTGCCGAGCAGCTTAAAGACTATATAGAGAACGGCAACGTATTGCACGGCGTGAATTTTCCGTCGGTAGTAAAACCGAGAACGGATAAAATAAGAACCTGCGTTTTCGCCTCGACCGCCGCGAAAGACTATCTCGAAAACTTACGTTACGACAAAGCAATCGGCGAAAAGAACGGTTACGTTTACGCAATAATCGACTCGTCGGAAGATATAAAAATAGCCGCCGACGGCATAATAAGAGTAAGAAAAATCGTTTAGAAAATTTCAATTGAAGCGTTTATAAAAAACTTCCCGTCGATTTCGGTTATCGTCGGGAAGTTTTTTATGTATATCTGCGGTGGATAAAGGGTTGCAGTCGGCGATTTCATCGAAAATAATTTTAATTTTTTCTTTACCGTTGTTGACTGCTTTATACATACGGATGTATAATTTAAGAGTGATTATGAGGGAAAATTCGTAAAGAATTTCCCGGGAGAAGGAATTTACTCATATGGGAAATATTATAGAAATTAAAAATCTAGACAAGTCGTTCAAAGACGTACACGCAGTAAACGATTTATCGTTCTGCGTAAAGAAAGGGGAGTTGTTCGCTTTCCTCGGCGTGAACGGCGCGGGAAAGTCCACCACTATATCCATTATTTGCGGCACGCTAAAGAAAGATAAAGGAAGCGTAATTATAGACGGGTATTCCGCCGACACCGATATGAAAAAGATTACCGAAGAAATCGGAGTCGTTTTCCAAAACTCTGTACTCGACGGAGTGCTTACGGTAAAAGACAATCTCTATTCGAGAGCGAGCCTTTACGGAATAACGGGTAAAGAAGCGAAAGCGAAAATAGAAGAACTGTCGGAACTGCTTGACTTCAAGAACCTGATGAACAGAACGTTAGGTAAACTGTCGGGCGGACAGAGAAGAAGAATAGACGTGGCGAGAGCCTTGTTGCACGACCCGAAAATTCTTATTCTGGACGAACCTACTACGGGACTCGACCCGCAGACGAGAAAAATTCTTTGGAAGGTGGTGGACGATTACAGAAAAAGTAAAGGTATGACGGTCTTTCTTACCACGCACTATATGGAAGAAGCCGCCGACGCCGACTACGTCGTAATACTCGACTCGGGAAAAATTTCCGCCGAAGGCACGCCGCTCGAACTGAAGAATAAGTACACGGGCGATTTCGTGACGGTCTACAACGCGGACGAAGAGAAAATTAAGAGCCTTAATCTTCCGTACGAGAAGAGAAAAGACGCTTTCCGCATAGAGGTAAAAGACACCGTGACCGCTCGCGATCTTATAGTGGAGCATCCGGATTTTTTTACCGACTTCGAAATAACGAAAGGCAAGATGGACGACGTATTTTTGTCTGTTACGGGTAAAAAACTCGTGGGAGGAAATTAATTATGAAAACGTTTTTTGCGGTGACAAAAAGAAATATAAAAGTATTTTTTAAGGACAAGGGGATGTTCTTTGCGTCCTTGATTACTCCGATTTTAATGCTGGTTCTGTATGCAACTTTTCTTGCGGAAGTGTATAGGAACAGTTTTAATAGTTCTTTGCCGGATTTCGTATCCGTATCGGAAAAGATAATAAACGGCACCGTCGCGGGAGAACTTTTTTCTTCCATATTGGCGGTATGTTGCGTGACGGTAGCCTTCTGTTCAAACACTCTTATAGCTGCGGATAAAGTAAGCGGCGCGCGAAAAGATTTTTTGATTACGCCCGTTAAGAAATCGATTATTTCGTTGTCGTATTACGTAGGTACGCTTCTGGCTACGTTTATCGTGATATCGGTAGCTATGTGCGCTTGCTTTATTTATATTGCAGTAAAAGGTTGGTTCCTTACGTTCGGCGACGTAATGCTTCTTATTCTCGACGTGTTCCTGGTATCGCTTTTCGGAACGGCGTTTTCCTGCATAATAAATTCGTTTTTGAAAACGCAGGGACAGATTTCGGCTGTAGGTACGGTCATTTCGGCAGGTTACGGCTTTATTTGCGGCGCGTATATGCCCATATCTACTTTCGGAAGCGGACTTCAGAAGACTATTTCGTTGTTGCCCGGGACTTACGGCACTTCGCTTATAAGAAACCACGCTTTAAGGGGTGTTTTCGAAGCGATGTCGAAAGAAGGGTTCCCGCCCGAAGTTATCGAAAGGATAAAAGACAGCGTGGACTGTAACCTTAAATTTTTCGGTCACGCTGTAACTATACCCGCCATGTACGCGATAGTTTGTGTGTCCATAGCTGTCCTTATAGGAGTTTACGTTCTTATAAACGTTCTTAATAAAAAAGCGGATTAAATATAAAAAGCCGACTAAAAGGTCGGTTTTTTTTATCGGTTTAATTAAGGGGGAAAATGAATAAAAGATACAAAAAGGCGAGAATAGCGTTACTATTCTGGACGCTTTTTATAGGAATATGCGCGGTAGGCGGAGCCTTAACGATGTTTATCGAGCCATCGGGAAAAACTACGGGAATGGACGGCCTTTTGCCGTACCTGCAGCGTTTGCCGTTTTCGGATAAACTTTTCCAAAATCTGATTTTTTCGGGAGTAGCTCTTCTTATAGTAAACGGAATAACCAACCTTATTGCGGCTACGTTACTGTTCTTAAAGAAAAAATCGGGGATAATCTGCGGTATGGTATTCGGCTTTACGCTAATGATGTGGATAATAATTCAGTTCGTTATCCTGCCCGCTAATTTTATGTCCACTATATATTTCTTTTTCGGACTGTTCCAGCTTATTACGGGAATAGTTTGCTATATAGGGTATGAAGAATCGCAGTTCCGTTTCGACGTCGACGACTACGAAAATATCGGTAAATCGGGCAGAAACTTAGTCGTGTTTTTTTCCCGCGAAGGGTATACGAAAAAAGTAGCGTACGAGTTAGCCGACAGAATAGGGGCGGATATTTACGAAATAAAAACCAAAGAACGGACCGAAGGCAATCTCGGATTCTGGTGGTGCGGCAGGTTCGGTATGCACAGATGGGCAATGCCGACGGAAGACTGTCCGCTCGACTTGTCGTCGTACGATACAGTCACTATTTGTTTCCCTATATGGGTGTTTTCGACGGCGGCGACGGTAAAAGATTTCTGCAAAAAAAGTTACGGTAAGATAAAATTCGTCAATTTAATTTCGCTCCATTTTTTGAATGCGTATTTCGGGAACGCCGCCGACGAAATCGACGGTTTGCTCGGAATAAAAAGAAACGAATATATAAGTTTAAGGTGCCGTTTCGGTAATGTTAAGGAAACCAAAAGAAGATAATATGGTAACAAAAAAGACCGTTTCCGAAAAGAAACGGTCTTTACTTTTTGTCTGAAAGAATTATTCTTCGCCTTTAAGGTATTTTAATTCCAAAGTCTTCGCACGGTCGACGAACTGTTCTTCGTAAAGGTCGTGCCATACGCCGTTGTCGACTTCGAGAATACCGATTTCCTGTTCGATTTTTTCGGGGTTATCGGCGTACTTTTTCTTAATTTTTGCGATAAGTCTGTTCTTTTTGTCTTCGAGCTTTTTGTACTGCTTGTCGCGTCTTGTCGTTATTTTATCCATTTCGACTTTGTAAGCCGCGTGCTTTTCTTCTTCGGTCAAAACTTTTTTCGCCATAATAAAAATCTCCTTACCGATATATTTTAAGGGAAGTTTTCTTTTTTGTCAATACTACTTTTCGGCGTAAATCAACGTACCTGAACCGCTCCTGCGTTTACGCTTTGGGGGAGTAGTTGGGCGCTTCTTTCGTTATGGAAATATCGTGCGGGTGGCTTTCGACGAGAGCGGCGTTGGTTATTTTAATAAACTCGGCGTCGGTTCTTAAAGCGTCAATAGTGCCTTTGCCGCAATATCCCATGCCCGAACGGATACCGCCGACCATCTGGAAGATTATGTCGGAAAGTTCTCCCTTGTAAGGAACTCTTCCTTCCACGCCTTCGGGTACGAACTTGGTGCTGTCTTCCTGGAAGTAACGGTCTTTGCTGCCCGCTTCCATTGCGGAGATACTGCCCATACCGCGGTAGACCTTGAAACTTCTGCCCTGATAAATTTCGAGTGCGCCGGGGCTTTCTTTCGCGCCGGCAAGCAGACTGCCTATCATTACCGCGCTTGCGCCCGCTCCGATAGCTTTTACCATATCTCCCGAGAACTTTATTCCGCCGTCGGCTATTACTCTTTTGCCGAGCTTGTCGGCTTCTTCCGCGCAGTCCATTATTGCGGTAACCTGCGGGACGCCTATACCCGCTACTACTCTCGTAGTGCAGATAGAACCGGGTCCGATACCTACTTTAACCACATCCGCACCCGCTTCGATTAAAGCGCGGGTAGCTCCTGCGGTAGCCACGTTGCCGGCGATTATAGGAAGGTCGGGAAAAGCGTCTCTTATCTTTCTTACAGAGTCTATAATCATCTGGTTATGACCGTGGGCGGTGTCTATCGCTATTATATCCACTTTCGCGTCGACGAGAGCTTTTACTCTGTCCATACAGTTTTTGCCTACGCCGACAGCAGCCCCTGCGAGCAGTCTGCCGTTTTTGTCCTTTGCGGAATGGGGATACTGAATGGATTTTTCGATGTCTTTTATGGTAATAAGCCCTTTAAGACGGAATTGGTCGTCTACAATGGGGAGTTTTTCTATACGGTGTCTGCCGAGAATTTTTTGCGCTTCTTCGAGCGTCGTTCCGACGGGGGCGGTGATTAAGTTATCTTTGGTCATAACTTCGCCTATCGGACGGTTGAAATCGGTTTCGAAACGCAAATCGCGGTTGGTTAAAATGCCGACGAGTTTTTCTCCGCGGGTAATAGGCACGCCGCTTATTTTGTATCTGCGCATAAGTTCGAGCGCGTCGGTGACGTGATTGTCGGGAGAAAGGAAGAACGGGTCGGTGATTACTCCGTGTTCGCTTCTTTTTACCTTGTCTACCTGTAAAGCCTGTTCTTCGATAGATAAATTTTTGTGAATGATGCCGAGACCGCCTTCTCTCGCCATGGCGATAGCCATTCCCGATTCGGTGACGGTGTCCATAGCCGCGCTGAGAATAGGTATCTGCAAATTGATACCGGGCGCGAGATTTACGCTTAAATCAACGTCTTTGGGAACAACCGTACTGTGCTGCGGGACGAGAAGAACGTCATCGAAAGTGAGTCCTTCTTTAAGAATTTTTGCCATAAAAGCTCCTGTAAATATTAGATTATTTACACCGCATTATATCGTAAAAATCAATTTATTGTCAAGCGTTACGGAGAGCCGTATTTATATGGTAGCGGGTTGTGTAAAAAAGTAAACTCGTTCGACCGAATTCCCGTAAATTTGCGGTTATTCGCGAAATTTTGCAAGGGAATGATATTTATAATGTGAGCTATGGGAAGAAAAATTTTGATTACGGGCGGAAAAGGCGGAGTGGGGAAGACCACTTTTACGGCGTCGATAGGGCGGTGTCTTGCTTCCGTCGGCAAAAAAACTATTCTCGCGGACGGGGATATAGGGCTGAATAATCTCGACGTAGCGTTAAACGCCGAAGACAAAATTCTTTACGACGTGGGCGACGTGGCGAGCGGAAAGGCTACGATAAGTCAGGCTCTTATAAAAATAGAACCCAACCTTTATCTTATGCCGAGCGTGACGGCGTGTTCTTCTTTCGTTTCCGACGAAATTTTCAAGGAAATAACAGACAAACTCGCTTCGGAAGCCGATTACGTCCTTATAGACTGTCCCGCTGGGGTGGAGCATAGCTTTTTACGGGCGGCGAAATGTACCGACGAAAGTATAATAGTGACCACGCCGCACCTGTCGGGAGTACGCGACGGGTACAAGACCGCGAAAATTCTTGCGGGGTTAGGATATGAAAAACAATCGCTTGTGGTAAACAGAGTAAAGTACGGCAACGTCGAAAAAAATCTTTCGTTAAGTCCCGAAGAAATAGCCGAAGCGATGCGGTTGGAACTTATCGGAATAATCCCCGAAAGCGGAAACGTGGACGTAAGCGGAATAGCCGACGTGTCGTCGAAAAAAGACCCCGCCGCCGTGTCGTACCGAATGATAGCGGACTATCTTACCGGCAAAGGCAAAATACTTTTCGACTACCGAAAAAACGGCAGGTCGTTAAGTTCTGTTTTCGGCAGAATTAAGGAATTTTTATGAGCGGAAAGAACGACTATCTCAGATTAAAGAAAATATTGAATAACGACGATAAGGGTATCCCTAACGAAGTTTTGGAGATACTGAAAGCGGATATTCGGAAAATTTTTACCGAGTATTTCGAAAGCGACGGCGGCGAAACGACGGTGTCGTACGAATATAATAAAGACGGCGGATATAAAATAACCGCCGCGTTTTCCGCGACGGCTGTTAAGCGAGTGACGGTGTTTAAGTAGGCTTAGTTAAAGTCGTCGAGAATATCGAACGTAGCGAAGTAATCGGCTACCGTTTCCGCGCGACGAATCAGGCGGAACGAGCCGTCTTTACTTAGTAAGATTTCTGCGCTGCGAAGTTTTCCGTTATAGTTATATCCCATAGAAAAACCGTGCGCGCCCGTGTCGTGGATAGCTAAAATATCGCCTATATCAAGTTCGGGCAAGGCTCTGTCCACGGCGAATTTATCGCTGTTTTCGCACAGCGACCCCACTACGTCGTAAACGTGGTCGCAGAGTCCGTCTTCTTTTCCGAGAACCGTTATGTGATGGTACGCTCCGTATATAGCTGGACGCATAAGGTGAGCGGCGCAAGCGTCCACGCCGGCGTACTCTTTATAGGTATGTTTGAAGTGAATTACCGTGGTGATAAGGTGTCCGTAAGGGGCGAGCATATATCTTCCCAACTCGGTAAAAATCTTTATTCCGTCGATACCTTTTGCCGTAAACTCTTCTTCGTAGGCTTTTTTTACGCCGTTTGCTATTACGAAAATATCGTTTTTTTCTCGGTCGGGAAGATAAGGAATACCTATTCCGCCGCTTAAATTGACGAACGAAAACTTTGCTCCCGTTTCGTCGATAAGTTCTTTCACCGTGCGGAAAAGTATCTTCGATAGTTCCGGATAATACTCGTTACCTAAGGTGTTGCTCGCGAGAAAAGCGTGAATACCGAATTCTTTTACCCCTTCGGAAAGAAGAATTTTTACCGCTTCGGTAAGTTGCGGACGGGTAAGACCGTATTTTGCGTCGGCGGGGTTGCCCATAATCTTGTTGCCGATTTTGAAATCGCCGCCTGGGTTGTAGCGTAGGCAGATTTTTTCGGGGATACCCGCATACTTTTTAAGGAAAGGTATGTGGGTTATATCGTCGAGATTTATTATAGCGTTTAGTTTTTTTGCGTAGACAAACTCTTCCGCCGCCGTTTCGTTGCTCGAAAACATAATTTCGTCGCCGTAAAAACCGCATTTTTCCGCCATTATAAGTTCGGTAAGGGAAGAACAGTCCACGCCGCAACCGTGCTTTTTGAGAAGTTTAAGAATTTCGGGGTTAGGGGTTGCTTTTACCGCGAAATATTCCTTGAACCCTTTATTCCACGAGAACGCGGAAAACAGTTCGTCGGCGTTTTTTTCTATGCCGTCTTCGTCGTAAACGTGAAAAGGCGTGGGATAAATTCTTTTGATTTCTTCGGCTTTTTCTTTGGTTATAAACGGTCGTTTCATTCGGTTCTCCTGCAAAGTCGTTTCTTTTCGGCTTTTTCGCCTGTTCCTACCCGTATTATATATTGCGGAAAAGTTTTTAGTCAAGAATAAAGCTCGCCAAAGGCGGTAAATAGAAAATAAAAGGAAAGTTTCGACAAAGTTTTTTCGTCGTAAAAAATTAAACGGAATTTCGTACGTTCGTTGACAACCTTTTTTCGATATGCTAATATAATGGCGTTGAGGGAGTAGTTTGCGCCCGTAACAAGGCGTGGTAAGTCAACATCCTGATTGGCGTCGGCGACGAAAGGCTAATCTGGCTTATCTTTGTAGACAAGACTCAATGCAATTCGTAACGGTTTTGCATTGGGTCTTTTTGTTTATAACGAAACCTTTATTGAGATAATTTATCCCGGAACGGGAAAGAATAAACGACGGAGGTATCATGGAAGAAAAGTGGTTTTCCGATTCTATAGAATCGGTCAAAGCAAAACTTAACGTACCCGACGGCGGAATAACTGCCGAAGAAGCGGAAAAAAGGCTTGCCGAGTACGGAAAGAACCAACTTGCCGAAAAGAAAAAAAGAAACGTAGTTTTACGGTTTCTCGACCAGTTTAAGGACGTAATGGTCATTATTCTTCTTTGCGCGGCGGCAGTAACTACGGTAGTGGCTCTCGTAGAAAAGAGTTACAGCGAGTTTATCGACGTAGGCATAATCTTGGCTATCGTTATAATAAACGCAATAATAGGAGTCGTGCAGGAATCGAAAGCCGAGCAGGCGTTGGAAGCGTTGAAAAATATGAGTAAACCTTTCGCTAAAGTAAGACGCGGCGGCGAAATCTTAAAGGTGGAAAGTGCGTCGCTCGTACCCGGCGATACTGTCATACTCGAAGCCGGCGACGTGGTACCCGCGGATTTGCGACTTACCGACAGCCGTTCGCTTAAAATAGAAGAATCCGCTTTGACGGGAGAATCTTTGCCGAGCGAAAAGGACGCGTTCTGTATCTGTAACGAAGACGCGGGAATAGGCGACAGAAAGAATATGGCGTTTTCGACGTCGGTCGTAACATACGGCAGGGGCGAAGGCGTGGTAATCGGCACGGGTATGAATACCGAAATGGGAAAAATCGCCGATATGCTTGCCGAAAGCGAAGAAGAACTTACTCCCATACAGAAAAAACTCAACAAAACGGGTAAATTTATTTCCTTGGCGGTAGTGATTATCGCGGCGGTTATTTTCGTTGTTACCGTACTTTCGAGTATCCCCGCGATGAAACAAAACAATTCCGTTATTGCCGACACTATTATAGAAGCCTTCATGACGGCGGTAGCTATAGCGGTGGCGGCTATTCCCGAAGGGCTTACGGCGGTAATCACGATAATAATGGCTATCGGCGTGCAGAGAATGAGCAACCGCAACGCGATAATTAAAAACTCCCCGCCGTGGAAACTCTCGGTTCTACCGAAATAATATGTTCGGACAAGACGGGGACGCTCACCCTTAACAAGATGACGGTAAAGAAGACATATTCTTTGGGCGAAGCGGGCGAAAAACGCTTGCTGGAATGTATGACTCTCTGTAACGATACCGTGCTTAAACGCGACGGCGATAAAGAAATGCTCATGGGCGACCCGACGGAAACCGCTCTCGTCGCTTACTACAACCTTACCGGCGACAGCGAAGAACTGAAAAAACTCAATCCGAGAGTGGACGAAGTTCCTTTCGACAGCGACAGAAAACTTATGACTACCGTCAACGCCACTCCCGACGGACGGATAGTTTATACTAAAGGCGCGCCCGATATGCTGATAGAGAAATGTTCTTACATTCTCGACGGCGATACTGTGAGAGAACTTACCGCAGAAGACAAAAAAGTAATCGCCGAAAAGAACTCCTACTTTGCGTCCGACGCATTGAGAGTGCTTGCGTACGCATACAAAAAAGACGACGGAACGGAATACGAAAAGAATCTTATTTTTATCGGACTTACGGGTATGATAGACCCGCCGAGAGAAGAAGTTAAAGCAGCCGTCGCGGTATGTAAGAAAGCGGGAATAACCCCTGTAATGATAACGGGCGATCACAGGGATACCGCTTACGCCATTGCGAAAGAACTTAATATCTGCAATAACGAGTCGCAGGTTATTACCGGGGCGGAACTTAACGATATAAGCGACGAAGAACTCGCTAAGAACATAGATAAATACAGAGTTTTCGCAAGAGTAAGTCCCGAACATAAAGTAAAGATAGTAAAGGCGTGGAAGTCGCGCGGTAAGATAGTCGCTATGACGGGCGACGGCGTAAACGACGCTCCGAGCATAAAAGCCGCCGATATAGGCGTAGGTATGGGTATCACGGGTACCGACGTAACTAAAGGAGCCGCCGATATGGTGCTTGCCGACGACAATTTCGCGACGATAGTCGAAGCGGTCAAAGAAGGGCGTAAAATCTTTGACAATATGCAAAAGACGATACAGTTTTTGTTAAGCGCGAATATCTGCGAAGTCCTTTGTTTGTTTATAGTAACCGTTCTGTTCTCGATATTAGGTCAGGGCGCGGCGGATTCCTTCCTGTATCCCATTCAGATACTGTGGATAAATCTCGTAACCGACAGTTTGCCCGCTCTTGCATTAGGTATGGAAGAAGGCAACGACGACATTATGAACAACCCGCCGAGAAAATCCGACGACAACCTTTTTGCGGGACATCTCGGAATAAATATCGTGTATCAGGGAATTTTACAGACGATAGTGGTTCTTGCGGTGTTCCTTGGCGCGCAGTTCGGCGGTTGGGAACACGAAGTCGCCGCTTCGATGGCGTTCATTACTCTGTGCCTTATACAGCTGTTCCATTGCTTCAACTCGAAATCCCTTACGGGAACCATTTTCCACAAGGATATATTCAAAAACAAGTTTATGTTGCTTGCGTTCGGAATAGGTTGCGTGCTGACGGTAGGGGTGGCGTTAATTCCCGGACTTAACACCGTATTCCACGTCGTAGACCTTAATTGGATACAGTGGCTCGTAGCCGTGCTTGCGGCGGCGTCCATTATTCCGCTCGTGGAAGCAGGAAAAGCAATATCGAGATACGTTCACAACAAGAAACTTGCGGCAAAACAAAGATAATTTGCGACAAAAATAAAACGATAAAAGGTTTCGGCTTCGGTCGGAACCTTTTTTCTCACGGATAAAAAGGACTTAACTCGGCGTAGTGAAAAAATACGTAAAAAGTCTTGACATGCGGAATAACGGACGCTACAATAATATGCAAATAAGTCGCAAATGTCGGCGGCAACGCCGGACCTATGCAAACCAACGGAGCGGAAACGAGTTGAGAGAGTACAGAACCAAGCAAAGAGATTTGATATTAGGAGTGTTTTCTTACGCAGGGTACGTTACCGCGGATGAAATATATAAGGCGTTGTTTCCGGAAGTAAACAAAAGCACCGTATATCGTAATCTCGAAAAACTCACCGAAAGCGGAAAAATCACGAGAGAACTTTCGAAAGACGGAAGCAAATCGATTTATAGACTAAATCTTACCGCTCGTTGCGAAGGACATCTTCATTTGGTTTGCAGTCGTTGCGGCGGAGTAATTCATCTGAGCGAAGCGGACAGCGAAAAGCTCGGCAGGGCATTGAAAGAAGATTACGGATTTGCCGTGAACGATACCGCGACGATTATATCGGGCGTTTGCGAAAGTTGTTCAAAAGATAATCGTAAAAATTAAGGGGGTAAGGACGTATGGCGAAAAGACGTAGAATAACGGCAATACTGGCGGCTGTTCTTTTTGTTGTGGCTGTCGTCCTTTCCTTTAATTTTATAATAGACAATCACGACCACGATTGCACGGGAACGGATTGCCCCGTTTGCGCCGTTTTACATATGGCGGAAGAAGTCTGCGGCGGAGCGAAAAAAGTCGCTACGGCAGGTTCTTTATTCGCTTTTTGTCCGGTCGCGTTAATATCCGTAAAAGTAAAAAAACAAAATTTAATCACGGTCGCTACGCCGATTTCTTTAAGAGATATCCTGACAATTTAATAAATTTCGTAGACAAGGACCAAGCCGAACGTAACGAATTCGGTCTTTTTGCGTTTCTTTTTTCGATTGTTTTCGGGTGCGAAAGCAGTACGATTCAGGTACACAAAAATAGTTTTGTCCTTGTTTTTTTGTATCAAAAAAAGAAATTTATTAAGTAAAAAGGAGATTTTGATTTATGAAAAAAACAATTATCGCTATTATAGCGGTTTACATTATAGCTTTCTGTTGTTTCGGTCTTGCCGCCTGCAAAAACGACGACAACGACAATAAAAACGACAAATTATCCGTCGTTTGCACGATATTTCCCGAATACGACTGGGTAAGCGAAATACTCGGCGAAAATAAAGATAACGTCGAACTCACTCTTCTTCTCGACAACGGCGTAGACTTGCACAGCTATCAGCCGTCAGTACAGGATATAGCAAAAATTTCTGCCTGCGATTTGTTTATTTACGTCGGCGGCGAATCGGACGCTTGGGTCGACGACGCACTTAAAAACGCAACCAACAAAGATATGAAAGTAATAAACCTGCTCGAAGTCCTGGGCGATAAGGTGAAAACGGAAGAAACCGTCGAAGGAATGGAGCACGAGCACGAACACGAAGAAGGCGA
>DJPE01000033.1:0-785 GCA_002439705.1 Christensenella sp. UBA6420 | reverse complement strand
GAAGAAGAAAGCGACGAACACGTCTGGCTCTCTCTTAAAAATGCGGAAATACTTTGTGCGGAAATAACTTCAGAGCTTTCCGCTCTCGATAAAGACAATGCGGCAGTTTACGAAAGTAATTTTGCCGCATATAAAGAAAAACTCGCCGCGCTTGACAAAAGCTATTCTTCGGCGGTAAAAAACGCAAAATACAAAACGCTCGTATTCGGCGACAGATTCCCGTTCCGTTATCTCGTGGACGATTACGATCTGATATATTACGCCGCATTTGCGGGATGCTCGGCAGAAACGGAAGCAAGTTTTGAAACGATAGCCTTTCTTGCGGGCAAAGTGGACGAATTATCTCTTCCCGCAGTATGCACGATTGAAGGCAAAGAACATAAAATCGCCGAAACCGTAAAGGAAAACACCGCGGCAAAGGATCAGAAAATAGTTACCTTTGACTCTATGCAATCCACTACGTCGCAGGATATCGAAAACGGCGTAACTTATCTTTCCGTTATGGAAAACAATCTTATAGCGTTAAAAGAGGCGTTGGGCGTAGCTGCCTGACGCCGAAAGGAGAATAGAATGGTCGAACTCGAATGTAAAAATCTCGCCGTTGGATACGATGGGAAAAAGGTCGCGGACAACGTGAATTTTACCGTAAAAAGCGGCGATTATCTCTACATAGTCGGAGAAAACGGCTCGGGGAAAAGCACGCTTATGAAAACGATTTTAGGGCTAATAAAGCCGCTTAGCGGAAGCGTGACCTTCGGCGAAGACGTAAAACAAACCGAAATAGG
>DJPE01000083.1 GCA_002439705.1 Christensenella sp. UBA6420 | reverse complement strand
CGCGGTTCGCGGGTCCGGTATAGAGCAAATAAAAAGAACCAACCTTTTTGGGTTGGTTCTTTTTATTTGGTGCGGTATAACGGACTCGAACCGCTGACTTTCTCCACGTCAAGAAGACACTCTACCAGCTGAGTTAATACCGCATAGCTTTTTAGCAAGGTCTATATTATCATAAAATAAAGTTTTTGTAAAGAGTTTTTTGTAGATATGGAGCTTTAAATAAAAGAAAGAACCGCCCGAAAATTCGGACGGTTCTTTTTGAAAAAGAAGAACTTGTTATGATTTTTAATTCGGTTTATCCGAGAACGTACGCGAAGGATGCGGCGGTGTTGGCGCAGGTTATCATCGTAAACAGCAAGGTGTTTATTATTGCGCCGAGCCACATATTGCCGGTCTTTGCGGTCATTCTTCTCGATATTACGGTAGATATTGCAAGGATGGGAACCATCGGGATAAGGACGATGTATCCGAGTGCCATATCTTTTTGCCACAGCACGCCGGTGGTTGTGAACGTTCCGTATTGGATAGCTATCACGAGCAGCACGCCGAAGATATTGAAGAATACGTTTATTAATATCGAAGCCCATTCGGGGAGATTCTTCGCTTTGTAGTTTTCGTTAAACAACGCGCTTACGGTGAAGAATATTCCGAAGAGAAGAGCGTATCTCATCATCGTGGGCAACATTTCTATGTTGAATACCTTAATAGCGAGAGTCCATATTCTGAAATCTACGAGCCAGATTTTCCAGTTTATATAGGTTACGATATAAACGGAAGCTACGGTGATTATCGCAAGAAGGAAAGTCTTTGCAAAACCGGTAAGTCCCGTTTGCATTCTACCGGGAAGGAAGGGATTTTCCGCCATGCCTACGCCGTCTTTACCGTATCTTATGCGGTTTACTATACCGTTTACCGCCCAGAAGAACAGGATTACGGCAAGGGAGAATAAAGCTGTGCATATACCCCACATAACGACCCAGTTCGTGGTGTCCTGCGGATAAAGTTGCGTATTGGGGAAGAATTTATCGCCGAATTCGGTGCAGATGGAGTGGATACTGAATCCGCTGAACATTGCTATTCCTATCGCGCCGAGCCAGTAAGTAAGGTGCTTTTGCAAGCCCTTTAACGGAGCGTGTTCCACGGGGGCGTTGCCTACCCAGACGAGTTCTCCGTTCGCGTTGGTTTCCTGACGACCGATAGCGATGGAACGGAAGAAGCGAGTGGTAAGAAGAAGACTTACGAGCGGGAATATCATAGCGAATATAGCTATAAGTCCGATAAGGGAGAACATTTCTTTTACCCACCAAGTCTGGTGGCTTTCCGCGATGTATTCGTGACCGTTAGGCGTGCCGAAAGCGGAGTAGAAGAAGTTTACTACGGCGTTCGCGCCTTCTACAGAGCAATGGTTCTGCGGGTGTACGCCCGAAATTTCGTATATTACTCTGAAAGCTCCGTCGACGGCTTGACCGCCTGCGGGAGTGACGAGTTCTCCGTTTTTGTAGATGCCTTTGTTTACGATAGTGGCGTCCGCACCCAGTCCAAGGAAGGATTTAGCGGTGGTAGTCGTCAGATAATCTCTCGAAATAGTGCCGCCGTTTTCTCTCGTAGTGAAGAAGAATTCGTCGTCTTTCGCTTTAAGAAAACCTACCGATACGTCGTCGCCCGCGCCCATAAAAGAACTCCACGCCTGCATAAGTCCTGCCGAGATTATGCCTACGTTTTTGTCCTGAGCAAGGGTAGCCGCCGTGGTATAACCGCCCATGGAGTGACCGGAAATACCGATTTTCGACTTGTCTACTATGTCGAGATTGTAAAGATATTTTGCGGAATCGTAAAGACCGTTAGTCGCCATCATGGCGTTTTGCGAACCGCTGTTGTTATAATTGCCGTGGCCTTCTCTGTCCACCGCAAGCACGATAAAACCGCGACGGGCAAGCTCTATCGCGTTCTGTAACTGCATTTCGCGGTTGTTAAGGTATCCGTGCGTAAGGACGACTGCGGGCAAGGGATTACTTGCGCTCGCGTCTTTCGGCACGAACAAAATGCCCGATACGACTTTACCTTTGACGGCGGTTTCGGTAGTATTGCCTTCGGCGTCGGTGGTGGTAATCGTTCCTTGATTGGTTTCGTCTCTCAGGTCGGATACTTTAACGGAAAATCCGTCGGACTGTATGCACGACGCGCAGAAACTGCTTACCAGAATGACTGCCAGGCAAACCACCAGAAAAATCAGCATTACTTTGTTTTTTTTACAATAACTCGATACGCTGTCTTTGATGTAACTCATATAGTATACCTCCTGATTTTTTTCTGACGATTACGTCTGTGTTTTGTGAGTTTTCGCTTAAAATACGGCAAATTATCTCGGCGAAAACCTCTTATCAACTTAAATATAAACAAAACGGAAAATGTTTTCAATTGACAATTTAGCAAAAAATATGTAGAATTTAGTTGTACTTAACGGACAAAAAGGGAGAATTCGTTATGAAGAACAAACTGAGCGACCTGGTCGAAATAGAAAAATTACGATTGTTTTTGGGGAATCTCGCGCGAGCCACGGGTGTGTCTTTGTGTGTGGTTGACGACAACGGAAACTTTATAATACAACCCACTAACGAAGCTCCTTTTTGCGTGGCGGTAAGGAAAGACCAACGCATAAAGGAAAGGTGCGTTTATTCCGTCCTGCACGGGGCGGTAGACGCCATGCACTACAAGCGCACTATCTTTTTCAGGTGTCCGTTCGGCTTGTTGGAGTTCGTCGTGCCGATTATAATAAACGGCGAATATCTGGGAGCCGTGTGCGGCGGAGAAGTGGAAGCCAAGGAGTGGGACGCGTGCGTCGATATATCCGCGCCGCGGGAAGAACCGATAAAAAACGCCGCTATCGCGACGTTATACGAAAATATCCCGACGATAGACGGCAAGAGATACGTGGAAATAACGAAATTCATTTCCGAAGCGGTAAATAATTTTACCGAATACGGCGTTATGTCCAAGATAATGCAGAAAAAGGAAAACGTCAACGCAGACGAAAGAATTAAGCCCGCAGTAGCGTATATAGAAGATAACTACGCGCATGAAATAACTTTGGAACAGCTCGCCGCCACATGTTTTATAAGTAAGGATTATATGTCTAAACTCTTTTACAGAATAACGAAAAAGAGCGTGACCGAGTACATATCCGATTATAGGATAAACAAGGCAAAAGAGCTTTTGCGCGACACTAATATAAAGATAAGCGGTATCGCCGAGAAGGTCGGCTTTTCGGACACGGCGTACTTTTACAGAGTCTTCAAAAAAATCGTCGGAGTCACGCCCGCACAATATCGTGCCACGCATAAGTCTGTGACGATTTAGGGATTATAGGTATCCCGAATTATCTGAAAGGATACCGAAATAAAATATTACCGCTTTTTTTGCGGCGTAAAGCGAAACGAAGGGGACGCTCCGAAAATAATTAGCCGTTGACTTTGGAGCATGCGACATAGTAAAATAGACTCACGACGATCGTAAGGAGAGAAAGGAGTGAACGATAAACTTTTGAAAATAGAAACGGGGCTGTCCAAGGCTATGCCTTGCGCGGACTGCGGTCTGACCAAAGGAAAAATAGCGGCGTTTTTTATAAGCGTTGCGTTTACGGTGGCGATGATAGCCGCGGGACGGAACTTTTTTCCGCTCGTAGGGGCGGTTTTGTGCGCGGTATACGCGTTAATAGAAGTCGTTTTCGTGTTAAAGAACGGCAAACCGTCGGTTGCGATTTGTTGCGGGTACGCCGTTATTATGGTCGGATTATATTTATTTTTCCTTATTTACGGAGCGGAAAGTTTCGGACGGAGAGTGTGGTGGAACCTTATATTCTGTCTTCCGTCGTTGGCTCTGTGCGCGGCGACGCTGTTTTTGAAAGTCAAACCGTCCGTTATGAAAGCCGCGGCGATAGTAATAGCTATCGTTATGATAGGCACTTCTATACTGTATTTCCTTTATATGAGTTTACGTCTTACGCCGAGAGTGGACAGAATGTTCGAAGGAGAAGAAGAATACTTATCCTACCTTAAAGGAAAACGCTCGGAAAACGCCCCGAACGTTCTGTTTATCTTAATGGACGATATGGCGTACGCCGATTTGTCGTGCTACTCGTACGAGAACGCGATAAACACGCCGAACATCGACGAGATAGCCGACGGCGGAATATATATGGAGAACTTTTACGCCTCCGCGCCGGTATGCACCCCGTCAAGGTTCAGCGCGCTTACCGGAAGATACGCTACAAGGGGGTATCTCGACAACGTGATTTTCCCGACGGTGGTGGACAACGAAACTTTCTCCCCCACGCATTTTATAAATCCGTATCAGTTTGAAAACAACGTCGACGGCATACTCGGCGACGAAATAACCTTAGCCGAAGCTCTTTCTTCTCTCGGATACGACACCGCGTGTATCGGCAAGTGGAACTTAGGCGATTACGGCGAGTATCTGCCCACTAATCAGGGGTTCGACTATTTTTACGGCAGTCACTACGTCAACGATATGACCCCCTACACCTGGGTGGAAGAAGTAAACGGTCGGTTCACCGAAGTCCGTTCCCACAAGGATAATCTCGACCAGTCGGAAAGCACGCGGATTTTTACCGAAGTCCTTAAAAAGAAATTTTCCGAATCGATGGAGAAGAACAATCCCTTTTTCGGGTTCTACGCCACGCCGTGGCCGCATTATCCCATATATTCCGACTACAACGGCAACGGCAAGGGGGATAAATCGGACGACAGTTATATAAAATGTATAGAAGAGTTCGACCGAAGCTTGGGAGAAATTTTCCGCTATATGAAAGAAACGCCGTCGCCCGACGGAAACGGTTCGGTCTACGACAACACCCTTATTATCTTCACTTCCGACAACGGACCTGGAAGAGAAGGGGTTACGGGGTCTTTACGCGGAAGGAAAAACACCACTTTCGAAGGGGGAATGAAAGTCCCTGCGTTAGTATCTTATCCTAACGGCGGAGTGGGGAAAGGAACGGTCGCCGAAAGTAAAGAATATATTATAAAAAACGACGACGGCTCGGAAAGAAAAACCGTCCGTACGAAAAAACTCACTTCGGCGGCGATGCTCATCGACTTTTTCCCGACCGTAATAGACTACGCCACCGACGGACGAGCGGCTATGCCCGCCGACAGAATAATAGACGGCGTAAGTTTACGAAAAATCTGGAGCGGCGACGAGCCGAGCGATACGAAAGTTCACGACGCCCTTTATTATATGAAAAAAGGCAAAGTGCAGGCGGTGAGAGCCGAGATAGTGACCGACGGCAAGCCCGTAAACTACAAGTATTTCGAAGACGTCGCGACGGAAAATTCCGCGTTTATAGACCAAAGGTATAAAAATTATCTCTTTAATCTCGACAGCGACCCCGCCGAAGGGTACAATATCTCGATGACTTATCCGGAAGTTGCGGCGGAGATGAAAAATATGCTTAAAGAGTTCAGGAAAGAACTTAAAAACAACCGCAGGGGTAAAAAGTAATGCCCCCTATATCCGTAATGATAAAGCCCGCTTCTTCGGCGTGCAATCTTGCTTGCAGGTATTGTTTCTATCATTCCCTTGCCGAAAACAGAACCGTGAATTGCCGCGGAGTCATGAAGACGGAACTTTTTTCCGAGATTATGAAAAAAGCTTTCGCTTTCGCAGACGGCGAAGCGGTTTTTCTATCTTTTCAAGGGGGCGAACCGCTGCTTGCGGGTAAAGAATTTTTTATTAAAGCCTTTGCCGAAATAGAAAAACTCAACTTAAAAAAGAGTCCCGTTTATATAGGGGTGCAGACGAACGGAACCCTTATTGACGAAGAGTGGAGCAATATTTTTGCTTCCAACGGCGTACTCGTAGGCTTATCTTTGGACGGCGACGATTACGTAGACGGGTTAAGAACTTATCCCGACGGGAAAGAAAGTTTCCCGGAAGCGTTAAGGGGATACGAAATATTAAAAAGGCGCGGAGCAGATATAAACGTTCTCGTCGTGGTGACGAAACGAGTCGCCGAAAACGTAGAACGGATTTACGAATTTTTTAAGAAAGAAAAGGTAAAATATCTTCAATACATACCTTGTCTTCGCCCCTTCGACGGCGACGATTACGGGCTTTGCCTTGACGGGGAAGAGTACGGAGAGTTTTTAATAAAAGCCTTTAATCTTTACGCTAAGGACTATTTTAGCGGCAGGTACGTTTCGGTAAGACTTTTCGATAACTTCGTAGCGTTGGCGCACGGACGAAGGGCGGAACAATGCGGAATGAACGGGCATTGC
>DJPE01000093.1:2166-2530 GCA_002439705.1 Christensenella sp. UBA6420 | reverse complement strand
TTTATCTTACTTAAAATTTCTTCGCCCCTGTCTATCCTTACTATTATCTTGTCCTTGAATACTCTGTAATCCATAATCCCCCCTGTTTATGCGGTTATTTATTTTTTTATGATACCATAATTCCTGAATCTAATCAACGGTAACCGCAATTTTCGCCGTAAAACTGTCGCTCTTATGCCGAAAATTTCCGTTTCGTTCCGCCGTTTTCAAAACTTTCTAAAAATTTTTTAGTTTTCTTTATAAAAACGGTTCCAAAGTTTCGATAATTATTGTAAAATATAGGCAATAAAACTAATATCAATTTAGGAGGATATATTTTTATGACCAAAAATGTTAGAGTTGCGATTAACGGTTTCGGAAGAAT
>DJPE01000093.1:0-2157 GCA_002439705.1 Christensenella sp. UBA6420 | reverse complement strand
GCAATTAATGGTTTTGGCCGTATCGGCCGTCTTGCTTTCAGACAGATGTTCGGAGCGGAAGGTTTTGAAATCGTAGCAATCAACGACCTTACCAGCCCCAAAATGCTCGCTCACCTTTTGAAGTATGACAGCACCCAGGGCAACTATTCCAACGACCATACCGTTACTTACGGAGAAGCCGTACTTAACGAAGACGGAACCGTTAAAGAAGACGGATATATCGTAGTCGACGGAAAGAAAATCATCATCTACGCTAAGGCAAAAGCACAAGAACTTCCCTGGAAAGCTCTCGACGTAGACGTAGTCCTCGAATGTACCGGTTTCTACACCTCCAAGGCAAAAGCTCAGGCTCATATCGACGCAGGCGCTAAGAAAGTCGTAATCTCCGCTCCCGCAGGAAACGACCTTCCCACCATCGTCTACAACGTAAACCACACCACGCTCACCAAAGAAGATAACATCATCTCCGCAGCGTCCTGTACCACCAACTGCCTCGCTCCTATGGCTAAGGCTCTTAACGAACTCGCTCCCATCCAGGCAGGTATCATGACCACCGTACACGCTTACACCGGCGACCAGATGCCTCTCGACGGACCGCAAAGAAAGGGCGACCTCCGCAGATCCAGAGCAGCCGCAATCAATATCGTTCCTAACTCCACCGGCGCAGCTAAGGCTATCGGTCTCGTTATCCCCGAACTCGCAGGCAAGCTCATCGGTTCCGCTCAGCGCGTACCCACTCCTACCGGTTCTACCACTATTCTCGTAGCAGTAGTTAAGGGTCACGTTACCAAAGAACAAATCAACGAAGCTATGAAGGCAGCCGCTACCGAATCCTTCGGATATAACACCGACGAAATCGTTTCTTCCGATATCGTAGGTTCCAGATTCGGTTCTATCTTCGACGCAACCCAGACCATGGTCATCAACATGGAAGACGGCAACAGCCAGGTTCAGGTTGTTTCCTGGTACGACAACGAAAACAGCTACACCAGCCAAATGGTTCGTACCATCAAATACTTCTCTCACCTTCTCTAATCCTGAATTACTCCGCGTAATTTAATCGCGGAAACGAAAAGGCTGTTAAGAAACGCAAGTTTTTTAACAGCCTTTTTTAACGCAATTTTTCTCGTCTTTTTATATCGGATTTGACTTTTTAAGGTATACGTAGTAGAATGTAATAGCCAACCCCGAATATCGCCGATAAAGCGACGTTCACAACTAACATACAAAAACATACAAATAATTTCTGCATCTTTTATTACTTAATGTTCATAGTAATAAACATAGGTGGATACATATCGCCGTGTTTTCAAAAGCTATGAAGTTATGTAATCTCTGATGCAGTAGTGAAGTAGTTGTTTGTGAACGGGTTGGCGCTCAAACGGTCGGTATGGTCTATATTTGCCGCTCTCGTTTGGGGGCGGCATTTTATTTTCAATATCATAGCCGCAAAATTAAAGGAGACTATGTTATGAAAACGGTATTTATCGAACCGAACAATATTTTCACGTGTGAGAAATACTACTGCAAATTATTAGACGCAGTCGAAGAATGTATCTCGGAAGGCTATGACTATTTTATCGTAGGACCGAATGACCCTGCGAAAATGATTTTTTACATATTCAAACGCATACGACATTTTCACCTCGGTATAAATATCGCGGCAATCATTCTCTCCGATGACGAAAAGGAAAACTTCGTGTATTACAAAGAGACGCTTATTTTTTACGATTTCAAATACAAACATCTCGGACGGCGAAATCTTCAAAGTCACAAGAGAGCATTACAACAATGTGACGCCGTTATCGGCTATGTCGATGACGAAAATAAGCATACGGTAGACGCTTACACTATGCGATACGCAAGACGTAACGGCTTAAAAACGATAAATATCTACGACCCGACGGAATTATATCCTTTTTAAGACTCCGTTTCCGATGACTGCCCGAGCAGTTTTTTATAAGATAAGTCGGTAGCTATCGCGCCGAGCGGAGCGGTAATAAGTATCGCGAGCACCGCGCAGGTTAATATGGTTTTCCCGCAAGCAAGTCCCGCCGCAAGCGGAATTGCCCCTATCGCCGCCTGAACCGTCGCTTTCGGAATATACGCTATCGCGCAAAACAGCCTTTCTTTGAAATTAAGCGGAGTTTTTATAAG
>DJPE01000100.1:9187-9986 GCA_002439705.1 Christensenella sp. UBA6420 | reverse complement strand
AACCCCGACGACAATAATCCTGCCGTCAACCCCACGCCCGACGACCCCGACCCCGTCATTCCCACGCCCACGGCGATAGTATTCGCTTGCCCCGTAGCCGACGTCAATATCCTTAAAGATTATTCTGCGGATACTTTGGTCTGGAACGCCACCTTGAAACATTACGCCGTGCATACCGGTATCGACTTCGCAGGTAACGACGGCGACAGCGTAATGAGCGCATATTCGGGTACGGTCAGCAATATAAAATACGACGTCCTTAACGGTTATACCGTGACTATTACCCATAACGATAAACTTACCACCACTTATTCTTCCCTTAACGAACCTGCCGTAACCGTAGGACAGACCGTACTGAAAGGGGAAGTGATAGGCACTATGGGCGTCACCGCAACTAACGAATATCTCGACGGAGCGCACGTTCATTTCTGCCTTTACGAAAACGGCGAAGTAGCCAATCCTTACACTTATCTCACCATAGGCGAGAAGTAAAACGGGAAATAATCGACCGCTTTGAAAAAATAAATTACGATTACTCCGCAACTTAGGAAAAAGCCTTGAAAAAAAACGTCGGAAGTTATATACTATATCCGTACCAAATAAAAAACTTTTACGGAGGTAAAGGATATATGTTGACCAAAGATATGCTCTTAATCGACGCTTTTAAGACCAAAGGAGTAAACGTGGAAGCTATGGCGGACGTTCTCGGTAATTTCGGAATGCACTGCTTAGGTTGCGCTTTAAGTCACGGCGAAACCATCGAACAAGCCGCTATCGCGCACGGATACGACCCCGACGA
>DJPE01000100.1:8730-9163 GCA_002439705.1 Christensenella sp. UBA6420 | reverse complement strand
ATGCTCAAAGCTCTTAACGAAGCTGCGAAATCGTAAAAATACTGCGGTAACGTAAAAATTATAATTAAGGCGTCGCTTTTGCGACGCCTTAGTTTTTGTTAAAGAATTAGTTTTTATATTAAAGAATAAGCAGAACCAGCGGTATGGTAAGCATCGAAAAGATAGTCGACGCAAGCACGGTATACGAAGCGGTTTTTTGCCCGTCGCCGTAGACTTCGGCGAAGTTAAGGACAAGACTTGCCGTAGGACAAGCGCAGAGTATTACCATAGTAGCTTTTATCGGATAATCGACGGGAAGCCAATTTACCGCAAGGAAAGCAAAAAGAGGCATTGCTATAAGTTTAAGAGCGGAAGCAATATAAACTCTCGGTTCGGTAAAGAGAGCTTTAATATCGGACGTAGCGAAACGCATCCCCGCTATCATCATACATAA
>DJPE01000100.1:0-8699 GCA_002439705.1 Christensenella sp. UBA6420 | reverse complement strand
AAAAGGAGTGGTCATTTTTCCTAAAAGCCCGATACCGTTGCCTAAGACCGTCGGAAGAGTCGTACCCGTAAAGAATAAGGGTAAGGACACGAGAAGAGAAAGTACGGGCGGGTTAAGAAATATTTTTTTCGGGTGAAAATACTTTTTGTCGTCGGTAAGGATAAAAAATCCGAGCGTCCAGCTCATTACGTTCATAGCGACGATAAAAACCGCGTTGTAGGCTATTACTTCGGGATTATCGGGGAGTAAGGCTTCCAGTAAGGGTATACCGATAAATCCCACGTTACCGAAAGTTGCGGCGAGAGTCAGTATCCTGTTCCGGCAGTCGTCGTACTTTTTGCGGAGAGCTAAATAGCATCCGAAAAGAACTATAAGCATCAAAGCTATATTGAGTCCGACGAATATCCCCATGTTTTTCACGAGTTCAAGAGAGTAGCTCGCTTTCTGAAAAGAGTATATAGAAAGACAGGGTTGACAAACGTATAAAAGAACTTTCGCAAAAGCCTTTATCTGGTCTTCTTTGACTGCCTTCGTCTTTATGAGAATATACCCGGGGATAAAGTAAAGAAAGAGTATAAGAACGTTAATAGCCGTAGTTGAAAACTGCATTAAATTACTCCGTACAGTCTTAACGTGGAAGTAAGCAAGTTTTCCGCTTCGGTCTTTACGCCGTAAAGACGGAGAGTTACCATAAGCCCGTTGTAGGCTATTTCGGTAAGGAAAGAGTCTTTGAAAGTAAGCGCATAGATAAGTCCGTTCCCGGCGAATTTAACCGCCGACTTTATTTCTTCCGACTGATAGGCGGAAGAAACTTTTGCGATAATTTCGTTCACCGCGGCGGTGACGTCGGATTCCATTTTATCTAAAACCGGCGTTTTCGGCTCCTTAACGTCGGGGATAGGTTCTCCTATCGCAAGGTTGACGAAACTTTCAGCATACGGACGAAGGAAGGTTCTCGTAAATTCGGAGTATCCGTCCGCTGTGTCGAGCTGCGGAAAAAGCTTTTTAAGAAGGTCGGATAAGTCCAGTCTCCCGGTGTCTATCGCGAACAGAAGAGCCGTCACGAACGCCACTTTTTTTGCGTCGGAAGAAGGAAGCGGTCCGCGTTCTATTACCACTCTTTTATAATCTTCGTTTATTAAATATCCGCTGCTTACCGACCGCAGAATATCTTTCGTTTCTTCGTCTTCGGTAAGGGAAATAAGAAAACTTCTTATCTCTCTTCCCGCGGTAATTACGTTACTGTCGAGCAAGCGTTCTATTGCGTTAATAAAATTATTCACGACTTTCATACTTTTCTCCGTTGCGATGATTTTTGTCAACATTAAGTATAGCATTACGATAAAAAAAACACAACCGGCGCCGTGTATTTCGTAATTTTCGTTCAGCTTTTTCTTAACCGACGTCTTCGGTAAATATTTCGTATATTTATCGGATTTTCCAAGCCTTTTTCTTGACAGAAACGTTGATTTGGGGTAAAATCTCATTTGTAGCTTGTGCTACGGAACAGTGAGGATAGAATGAGAATAATTAAGCAAATCAAAAAATGCTCCCTTTTCGACGGTTTTACCGACGCGGAAATAAACGAAGCTTTCGATTATCTGCAAGCTCGTATCGTAAAATATTCCCGCGGACAACTCGTCGCTAAAGAGAACGACCTTCCCGAAGAAATCTGCATACTTCTCGAAGGCAACTTAGTGGAATTCACCACCAAAAACAGCGGCAAGAGAGAAGTCACTCGTTCCCTTATAGACGGCGAATACTTCGGACTTTCGCATTGTTATAACCCCGGCAGGAATTTAGGGTATTACGTCGTGGCGGCTCTCGACAGTACCGTACTTTACATATCGGCGGACAGTATTTTCGGTTCCGACATAGGGGACGGAGAATTCAAGTCCAAACTTATAAAAAATCTTTTGCGTGCGCTGAGTGAAAAAATCGAAGCTCTCGAAGACAACAACGATTATATAACCACCAAAGGTATGCGTAATAAGATAGCGAAACTTATTTACGACAAGTATTGCGAACAGAACTCCCTTACGGTAAGTCTCGGTATGAACCGTAACGAAATGGCTAAGTACCTTAACGTAAGCCGTCCGAGTATGTCCAGAGAAATGGGCAGAATGAGAGACAACGACGATATGTTCACTTTCCGTAAAGAAATTATAGTAATCAAAGACTTGGACGCTTTGAAGAAACTCGCCGAATCGGCAGAATAGTTTTTTGTTAAACTACGAAAGGAACGGCGGTAAAACGCCGTTTTTTAATATAGTGATAAGCAATATGAAAATATACGATGACGCAACTTTACTTATAGGTCGAACTCCGCTCGTAAAAATGGAAAGACTCGAAAAGTAGTACAATCTTTGATATGCGCGATAAGGGGCTACAGGCTTATATTGACCATGCCCGAAACGATGAGCGCGGAAAGACGGAAACTTGCCAAAGCGTACGGAGCAGAAATAGTCCTTACGCCCGGTTTTCTCGGTATGCAGGGAGCAGTCGATAAGGCGAAAGAACCGGTAAAAGAACTCGACGCATTTATGCCCGACCAGTTCGCCAACCCCGCCAACGCATTAGCCCACGAACGCACCACCGCAATAGAAATACTCGAAGACACAGACGGCAAGGTTAGACTATTTCGTGTCGGCATTCGGCGGCGGAACGGTCACAGGAGTAGGCAAGGTCTTAAACAGAGAACTCCCCGGCGTAAAAGTAATCGGCGTAGAACCCGCTTCTTCGCCCCTTCTTTCCGAAGGACGTGCGGGAAAACATAAAATTCAGGGAATAGTAGCGAATTTTATTCCGTCCCTTCTCGACGTAAAGGTAATGGATAAAGTAATGACGGTAAGCGACGAAGAAGCCTTCGCGTATGCGAGAGATTTAGCGAAGACAGAAGGACTTTTGTGCGGTATAAGCAGCGGAGCCGCCCTTTGCGCCGCCTGTAAGATAGCCGCCGACGGCGATAATAAGGATAAAAATATCGTAGTCGTGTTCCCCGACACGGGAGAAAGATATTTAAGTACCGATTTGTATTCGCTGTAAGTTATTTCAACTGAAAGTAAAAAAGCCCCGAACTCGGCTTAACGAAAAAGCCCCGGATTTCGGGGCTTTTTAGTTTTATGATAGCGGAATATGAACAGGTTAAAACTTCCATTCGGTAGCTTTGCCGTAGTAAATTCCGAGCGGTTCGTAATGAACTTTGCAGGCGGCGAAAAGGCTTACGCTGCCCGAATAGGTTTCGAGATAGGGGATATGCTGGAAATAGTTTGCGTCGTATTCTCCGTTAGCTACGGCGTCGTTTTGCAAGGTCCAGTCGAGAACGGTTACTTTAAGGTCGTAGCCTTTGTCTGCAAGAAGAGCTTTTACGCAGCCGTTAAGGACTTCCGCATGGGGCGTGTCGGACGCGCAGACTTTTATTTCCGTTCCGTTTCCGTTTACGGTAGCGTCCTTGGTTTCTCTCAAATCTATCTGAGTGGAAGAGTCGCAGGTCATTGCGCCTAAGTATTTGTCTTCGAAGTAAGCGGACACTTCCGCGGACAGAAGAGCGTTCGTAAGGGCGTCGATTTTCTGTTTGTATGCGGCGTCGTTTGCGTAATCGTTCTTTCTTGCGGCAAGCACGTTGGCTTTACCGGATACCTGAACGGGGTCGTCTTCGACCGCTGCTCTTTTGTCTGCGGATATTTTACCGGTGTAAGCGGTGTTGCAGGGAAGAACGGCGTAATCGTAGTCGCCCATGGACGGTACGAGCAGGTTTTCTGCGACCAAAGTTACTTTAACGGTGCCGGCTTTGTTCGTCCACGATTTGCTCGCTTCGGATATGTTGAGTTTGCCGTCGTCGGTTATAGGATAGTTGTCGCCTTCGGTTTCTTTCGAGATTACGCCTTTCGCTTCGAGAAGTTGGAACGCGCGGACGGCGTTGGAGTCGTCGTCGCAGATTTCGAAAGTAACGGCGTTCGAACCGTTACACGCGGTGAGAACGAATACGGACGCTACGGCAGCTACGCACAGCGTCAGAACGAGAAGAGCTGAAATTGTTTTTTTCATTTTAATATTCTCCTTTTATCGATTTTTTTAGCAAGTTTAAGTCCTAATTCCTGTATGAGTTGGACGATTACGACTACGACGGCGATGAGTATCCAGAACGTGGCTTGTTTAAGATAATCTCCCGTGTGTCGGGTGTAATAGGTGTATATTCCCGAAATAAGTCCGCCCGCGCCTATATTGTAAGCAAAGGAAGTGTATCCTATGATGCTTACCGCGACCACCGCCGCGCCCGTAATGAGCGAAGCCTTCGATTCGGGGAGCAGAACTTTGGTTATCAACTGAAAATCCGTCGCGCCGAGAGAACGCACCGCTTCGATTTCGCCCGCAGGCACTTCGGCGAGCGACTGTTCTACCATTCTCGAAACGAACCCGAACGCGCAAACGGTAAGGGGGATAAGGATAGTGTACCACGCGCCCGTACCCGTACCGAACCACGCCCGCGACCACGGTATGCACAGCACGATTATTATAAGGCAGGGGACGGAACGCAATACGTTTACGATAAACCCTACTATAAGGTTAAGCCACTTGCAGGGTTTGAGTCCGTTTTTACTCGTCACGTTGAGAAGTATTCCGCAAGGGAGACCGAAGACGTAAGCGAGAGCCGTGGAAAGAACGGTCATAAGCAGCGTTTCGCCGCTAAGTAAAAGAATATCAGCAAAAGTCATCGCTGTCCACCTCCTCGAATTTTACGCCGTTTTCGTTAAGATACGCGCAGAGTTTTTCTATATCTTCGTCGTAGTACGGCAGTCTGAATATCGTCTGTCCGTAAATCTTATCGTTTATTACTTTCGTCTCCGCATAGATTATGGACAGAAGAATGTTACATTCCTGAATGATATTGGTTATTATGGGTTTGTCGGTAGAACCGTCGAAAACGAGCTTGATAAACTTCTCTCCCTTGAACCCCGCGTTTATCTTGCCCGAATAGATAAGCTTTTTCGCAATAGGCTCTTTGGGTGACAAAAATACGTCTTGCAGATACCCTTGCGTCACTATTTCCGAGCGGTCAATTATAGCTACCTTGTTGCAGACGGCTTCGATTACCGACATCTGATGGGAGATTATTACTACCGTAAGACCGAGTTTTTTGTTGAGTTCTTTAAGTAATTCCAAAATGGATTTCGTCGTTTCGGGGTCGAGCGCGCTCGTCGCTTCGTCGCATAAAAGGATTTTCGGATTAGTCATAAGGGCGCGGGCTATCGCCACTCTCTGTTGCTGTCCGCCCGACAGTTGCGACGGATAGGCGTTGAGTTTGTCGCCGAGTCCCACCGTTTCCAACAGCTTTTTCGCGCGTTCTTTTCTGTCGACGTCTTTGTGCAGTTCTCCCGCAAGCTCCACGTTTTTAAGTACGCTACGCTGTTGCAACAGGTTAAACTGTTGGAAAATCATCGACACGCTTTTGCGTATTTCGCGAAGCCTTTTTTTGTCCGCGGACGTAAGGTCTTCGCCGTCGATAAGGATTTTGCCGCAGGTGGGGCGTTCGAGCAAGTTTATACACCTGACGAGCGTCGATTTTCCCGCCCCCGACAGACCGATTATTCCGTAAATATCGCCGTCTTCGATTTTAAGGTTGACGTCTTTCAGCGCGACGAACTTTTCTTTCGCTCCGCCGTAGGTCTTGCTTAGATTCTGTATCTCTATCATAAAATCTCCTTTATGCGTTATTTATAAAAAAAGCAGTAAGTCCGTAAACTTACTGCTCCTTATCGTCTTAAAAAAGGGAATAGGCTTACGACTTTTCGGCAACACGAAAACGGCACATGACACACATCATGCGCATACGCATATCCATAGCCATAGTAAAACCGAAATTTGTCATAAACTTCTCCTTGCTCAAAAAGTGTACCATTAAGAAACGCGCCTTGTCAACGACTTGACGCCCATAAAAGAATTTTTTACGTATTATTTACCGCAACCGCTTTACGAGCTTCTTTCGTTATGAACGTAAATACCGTTATAAAAAAGCCCCGAATTCGTCGGGGCTTTAATATTGTAAAGGAATAGGGGTTATTAGTAAGCGAACTTTTCGTCGAAGTATTTTTCAAGGTCGGCTATCGGCATTCTGACCTGTTCCATCGTATCTCTGTCGCGGACGGTTACGGTATCGTTTTCGAGAGTGTCGAAGTCTATCGTTACGCAGTAAGGAGTGCCTGCTTCGTCCTGACGGCGGTAGCGTTTTCCGATGCTGCCCGCTTCGTCGTAGTTGCAGACGAATTTTTTGGAAAGAGACTTGAAGAGTTCGTCGGCTTTGTCGCCGAGTTTTTTCTGCAAGGGGAGTACTGCGATTTTAATAGGAGCGAGCGCGGGGTGCAGGTGCATTACCACGCGGGTGTCGCCGCCTTCGAGAGTCTGTTCTTCGTAAGCGTTGCAGAGTACGGCAAGAACCATACGTTCTACGCCGAGCGACGGTTCGATGACGTAGGGTACGTACTTTTCGTTGGTCGCGGGGTCGGTGTATTCGAGACTCTTTCCGCTGACTTTCATATGAGCGTTAAGGTCGTAATCGGTTCTGTCCGCTACGCCCCAAAGTTCTCCCCAACCGAAGGGGAATTTATATTCGAAGTCGGTGGTAGCGTTACTGTAAAAGCAGAGTTCTTCGGGGTCGTGGTCTCTTAATTTCAGTCTTTCTTCCTTTATGCCGAGACCGAGAAGCCACTCTTTACAGAAGTTTTTCCAATAAGCGAACCATTCAAGGTCGGTACCGGGTTTGCAGAAGAATTCGAGTTCCATCTGTTCGAATTCTCTTACGCGGAAAATAAAGTTTCCGGGGGTGATTTCGTTACGGAAGCTCTTACCGATTTGTCCTATACCGAACGGAACTTTACTTCTAGTGGAACGCTGAACGTTAAGGAAGTTGACGAAAATTCCCTGCGCGGTTTCGGGACGGAGATAAAGGGTGCTTACCGAGTCTTCGGTTACGCCCTGGAAGGTCTTGAACATAAGGTTAAACTGTCTTACGCCGGTAAAATTGCTGTTGCCGCAGATGGGGCATTTGATTTTGTGTTCGGCGATGTAGTTTTCCATTTGTTCGTTCGTCCAACCGGCAAGATTGACGTCGAGACCGTTTTTGGCGGCGTAATCTTCGATAAGGTTATCGGCTCTGTGACGGGATTTGCAGGATTTGCAGTCCATAAGGGGGTCGGAAAAACCGCCTACGTGACCGCTTGCGACCCAAACGTTGGGGTTCATAAGGATAGCGCAGTCGAGACCTACGTTATATTCGTTTTCCTGAACGAACTTTTTCCACCAAGCCTTTTTTATATTGTTTTTGAGTTCGACGCCGAGAGGACCGTAGTCCCAAGTGTTTGCGAGTCCGCCGTATATTTCGCTTCCGGGAAAGACGAAACCCCTGTTTTTGCACAGAGCGACAAGTTTGTCCATAGTAAGTTCTGCCATAATAACTCCTTGAAAATAACGATTTTTAATCGGTTTTTACTAATGATTATTATAATAATAATTATTATCACCGAAAAAGTCAAACGTTCATAAAACGATTTGCGTAAGAATAGTATATTGATATGAAAAAGAACAACATATTTTTACACGTCGTCACAAACGTTATTATAGTGGCGGTACTCGTAGGGCTGTATTTTGCGTGCGTACCCGATACGGCGGCTGCCGAAGTTTCCGCGCCGATATACAAAAACGCTGCCGCGGAAAACAAAGTCGCCGTTATGTTCAACGTGTATCAGGGAACGGAATACGTGGAAAAAATTTTGGACACGCTCGATAAGTACGGCGTGAAAGCCACGTTTTTTTTAGGCGGATGCTGGGCGGAGAAAAACGTCGATACCGTCAAAAAAATATATGAAAAAAACGAACTCGGAAACCACGGATATTTGCACCTTGACCACGCGAAAATAAGTAAGAACCAAAATAGGGAAGAAATAATCCTTTGTTCCCGACTGATAGGGAAAATCACGGGTAAAGAACCTACCCTTTTCGCCCCGCCGTCGGGTAGTATAGGACAAGATATGCTGGACACCTGCGAAGAACTCGGAGTAAAGGTAATAATGTGGTCTAAGGACACTATCGACTGGCGTGATAAAGACTACGAACTGATTACCAAAAGAGCGACTAAGGATATCCAAAGCGGCGATATGATACTTATGCACCCCACCGAACAAACGGTAAAGGCTTTGCCGTATATTCTCGATTATTATAAAGAAAAAGGACTCGAAGCCGTCACCGTATCCGAGCTTGTAGCTAATATGGATACCATATAGTTTGCTGAGTTTATCGGAGTGTCGGGGCGTAAACCGAATAGTCCACTGCGTGGAGTTAATTGCCAAACGAGTTTGGCGTTAAATGCCCTTGCGGGCGTTAATTTCCGAAGCCGTTGCTTTGGAGTTATGGTATCAGACCAATCGTTATGCGGGATTTTTCCGCAGTCGTAAGACTTCGTGCGAAAAAATCTTTATCCGCATAAGCAGGACTCTTATTCCCGACCAAGCGTTACACGGGCGTTTAACGCAGTCGCGTAAGCTTTGTGCGTATAAACGCCTTAATCCGTGTAAGTCTGACTTAACAATGAAGCAAGGCAGTCCGTCTTGCTTTTCCTTTTGTTAAAGTTTATTCAAGTATTAAGTTTGTTGAGAAAAAACCAACCTTGTTAAATTCGGATAAGGGGGAACATTATGAGGAAAGGG
>DJPE01000066.1:1309-8149 GCA_002439705.1 Christensenella sp. UBA6420 | reverse complement strand
ATTGCCTGCGCCATGATATGCGCCGCGGTGTGACGCAGAACGTGTAATTCTTCGTTCTTGTCGGTAAGTTCTCCTACCGTGCCGTTATTGTAAATAACTTTCATAAAACACTCCTTTTTATGTTCGTTTTCTTATAATTTTCTTATTACAAGGCGGTTTATTTACTAAAAAACCCCTGAAAAAACGTACTTCGACGATTTTCCAAGGGCGTAATTCGCGGTTCCACCTTGATTTATAACTTAATTCTCTTCTTACGCGAGCTAACGGCAGGGCTTACTTTATTTTTCGGCCGAGCAACTCCGGAGCGGTCTTCGCGTCACTTCCGTAAAGAAACTCTCAGCAAAAATTTCTCTCTCTGGATACGGGCAGAAACGTTACTCTTTCCATCACAGTTTTTAATTTATTTCGATTATACCACCTTATTTTTTTACTGTCAATCCAAATTTCTCAGGAGTGGTCATATTGCGTTTATTTTTTGCGAAAACGAGTCGTAGGCGTACTAAGTACGGTAGGCGAAGTTTTTGCAAAAGCCATAAAAAACTATAAATAAATATCCGCTTTTTTCATTTAATTAAGTAGAAATTGTCTTTTATAACTTATATCCCTTGTTTTTTACGGCGTAAAGAAATGTGATAGGTCCGCTCCGATTTGTTTGCAAATCTCATTTTATTGTAATATACTCGAAATATACTTGATAACAGGTGAAAATATGGACGATAAACATTTAATAGAAACCGAACTTAAAAACAACACCCTTTTCACGGGCAGAGTAATAAATCTTCGCGACGACGACGTGCTGCTGCCGAACGGAAAACAAGCCAAACGCGAATACGTCGAACACCGTGGCGGAGCTTCGATACTCGCCGTAGACGACGATAAAAATATCTATCTCGTAAGACAGTTCCGCTACCCTTACAGAGAAATTCTGCTTGAAATTCCGGCGGGAAAACTCGAAAAAGGCGAAGACCCGGCATCGACCGCCGCACGAGAACTCGAAGAAGAAACCGGTTTCGTCGGCGATATAAAACCGTACGGACTTATCTACCCTACCCCCGGCTACACCAACGAACATCTCTACGTCTTCCTTGCCGAAAATCTTAAAAAAACCCACGTCCATTGCGACGAAGACGAGTTTCTCGACGTAGTAAAACTCCCTATAACAACCGTCCTTAAAGATATTCTCGACGGCAAAATAAAAGACGGCAAAACCTGCTACGCCGTGCTTAAATACGCGGTGGAGAATAAACTATTCTAATCTGCCCTATCGGGCGTTAATTTCCACTTCGTGGAGTTAATTGCCAAACGGGTTTGGCATTAAATGCCCTAACGGGCGTTAATTTCCAAAGCTAACGCTTCGGAGTTATGGATATGATTTTATAAGGAATAGAGCTTATCTGTTCCTTTTTTGTTGTCCGCACCGCCGAAATCTTTGATTTTGGCAATTAACTCCGTTCCGCAAGGAATGGAAATTAACGCCGCATAGTGGCAATTAACCTAATAAACAAAAGCGGAATAGAACATATACTCTCTACTCCGCTTATATTTTTATCCGCAACGCCGAAATCTCCGATTTTGGCAATTCACGCCCGTAAGGGCAATTAACTCCGCTCCGCAAGGAGTGGAAATTAACGCCACGCAGTGGCAATTACCCCCGACCATAGTCGGCAATTCGTTTATTTACTCCGCTTTCTTTTTCGGTTTTTCTATAAAAAACTGCACTGCTTTCAGAATTGCCGCGCCGACAGTGGCACAGACCGCCCACTCTACTAATCCGTTTATTCCGACGATAGTCCATATTATCGCGAAAAATCCGTTGCCGAACGAGTTTATATACTCGCTTCTGCCGTAGAAAAGCATAAGGAGCCCCACGAACATTATCGTATGGAGCATAGCCGACGAAAGCATAGTTATTACGTCGCCGAGTAACGACGGAATTTTTGTTTTTGCAAGTCCGTTATAAATGAGTCCCGCGAAAACGCCGAACAGAACTCTCGGAACTACGCACAGAATAAACGCAAAATACGGGTTTATCGAAAACAGCATACTCCCGAACGCGCTCATACCGAAACACTGAACGAAACTCGTAATTCCGAACAATAATCCCATAAGTCCGCCGAACAACGGACCGCAGGCGGCGGCGCAGATAATGACGGGTATCATAATAAAAGTGATTTCCACCACACCTATCCTAAGATACCCCACGGGAGTAAACGCCATTA
Source organism: Christensenella sp. UBA6420 (assembly GCA_002439705.1). Classification (GTDB taxonomy): domain Bacteria; phylum Bacillota; class Clostridia; order Christensenellales; family DTU072; genus CAG-1782. The sequence continues at coordinate 5,930 of DJPE01000066.1, read as the reverse complement.
TTATGAGTATCGCCGCAAGAGCGGCAAAAAGCGCAATTTTTTTAGTTTTCGCGTTCATTATATCCTTTTTTTTAGCGTCCGCCCGAAAAAAATAATCGGGCGGCCTTAATTTTTTCTTCGGTAAACTATTCTCTACATAGAGAAGTTTTTGAAATAGTTCTGGATAAGAACTATCGGAGTACCCTTATCGCCGCTGCCGCTCGTAAGGTCGGCTAAACTTGCGAGAAGGTCGGTAAGCTGTCTGGGGGTCGTGCCCTGACTACGCATATCGTTAATCATATCCTTTTCTTTATTCTTGATTATCTCTTTCATCGCTTCGACGGCTTTTTCTCCCGAAAGGTCGGCAAGGTCGTTGTCGGCTAAGTATTTCAATTTTATTTCGTTGGGTTTTCCTTTAAGTCCCGCGGTAAATCCGGGAGAGCAAACGGGATCGGCGAGTTCCCATATTCCGCCTACGGGGTCTTTGAACGCTCCGTCGCCGTAAACCATACATTCTAAATTTTTCCCGGTACGCTTTTTCAGTTCCGCCTGCAAATCGTCCGCAAACTTCTGACTGTCGCGCGGGAAAAGTTTTACGCTGTTTTCGGTGGCGAGATTGCTGCCGAGTACGCCGTATTCCGCGTTGTATCCGCTGCCGTTTACCGACTTATTCAATATTTCGTCAAGGCTGACTACCTTTTCCGCGCCCGCTTTCAAAAGGGTTCTTTTCGTGCGACGACGAGTGTGAATATCGGCGTTGATTACGAATTTCGTGTACTTCAAAATTTCGCAAGGGTTGTTGGCGAGAATTACTTCGCAGTTACCCGTTTTCTGATAATATTCGATATAGTCCACGCCCGTAAAGGTATGTCTTACGTCGCCGAACGTAGCTCTGAATTCGTCGCCCGTGAATACGTCCGCGTAAGGGTTGACGTTCTTTTCCATAAGCTGTTCGTAGGTTACGAAACTGTTGCCGACTTCGTCGGAAGGATAAGAAAGCTGAACGATAAGTTTTTTAGCTCCTTTCGCTATGCCTTTAAGCACCATGGAAAAACGGTTTCTCGAAAAAATAGGAAGAATAAGTCCTACCGTTTCGTCGCCGAACTTTTCTTTTATATCGGCGGCTATCTGGTCGATAGTGGCGTAATTTCCCTGCGAACGCGCAAGCACGGCTTCGGTGACCGCCACCACGTCTTTATCCTGCAAAGGGAAATTTCCTTCTTTCGACGCGTTGCACACGCAATCGGCGGTGATTTGCACGAGATTGTCGCCCGTTCTTATTATCGGAGCTCGTATACCCCTTGAAATTGTTCCTTGATAATCCATTTTTTCTTATCTCCTTATTTTACATATCGAATACTACGTTAATTGTATTTTATACCGCGGCTTTTGTCAAACCGTCTTTTCTTCGCGACGGCGGTATTAAAAGGTAAAAACGCCGCTTTATAAGGTTCGCTCATTATCCCATAGAACGCCGTTTTTTCTGCGTTAAAAGGTAAAAACGCCGTTCCTTTCCTTGATAGACGCATTGAAGAACGCTTCTATTCCGTCAGTCATTTTCTTTACGTCGGAGCTTCCTACCGTTTCCACCGCGGAATGCATGGCAAGCTGCGCCAAACCTATATCGCAAGCGTTCATCTGCAAAGCCGCGCTGCTCATGAGTCCGAGCGTACCGCCGCAACGCAAATCGGAGCGGTTGTAATAATCCTGATACTCTACGCCGTTTCCGGCAAAAATCGCTTTCACGACGGCGGAGCTTGCTCCGTCGGTAGAGTAATTCGTATGATGTTTAATAACCACGCCCTTATTAAGGTAAACTTTTTCCGCGACGTCGCTCTTTTCGGGGTGCGCCTGATGAACGGCGTGACCGTTGTCTACAGAAAGGATAAATCCGTCGTTCTTAGCCTTGGCGAAATCGGCTTCTCCGTACCCTAATCCGTCGTTAATAGCTTTAAGTAAGTCGGGTAAAAACGCCGAATCCGCGCCCTGCTTGGTAAGGCTCCCCACTTCTTCGTTATCGAAACAGCACGCCATAGCCACTCCGCTCGGATTACATTTAACCAACGCTTCTATGCTCGAATACACGCTCGAAAGGTTGTCTATTCTCGGAGAAACGAGATATTCGCCGTTTTTTCCTGCGTTATACGCCGATACCGCAGGCACTACGAACAAATCCGCGTCTATTACTTCCTTATCGGAAACGAGTTCGTACACGCTTTCGGCTTCGCCTACGAGCGGCGACATATCGGTTTGAACGTTGAAAGAGCATTTGTCGTTTACTTCGGGGTTATGATGAATGGCAAGGCTCGGAATATTGACGAAAAAGTCGCTTTCGACAAGCTCGGTTCTTACCGACTTGCCGTCCTTTACCATCACTCTGCCCGCTATCTTCAACGGAATATCCGCCATACTGTAAAGTATAAGTCCGCCGTACTTTTCCACGTTGAGCTTTTTCCCTTCGGGACTGTCGAGAAGAAGGTTGCCTTTAATTCTCAGACTCGGAGAATCGGTATGACTTTCCGCTATATTGAAAGCGTAATTTTCAAGACTGCCTATCACGAAAGCTATAATCGCGCTGCCGTTTTTTACGACGTAATATTTTCCGCCTTTAACGAACTTATTTTTTTCGCCGACGTAAATTCTTTCAAAACCATTCCCGTCGAGATACGCGGATACGTTTTTCACGGCGTGGAACGCAGTCAGCGACTCGTTAAGAAAACTTTTTATTTCCATTTTTCTCTCCGTTGTTATAAAAATTTCCGCATATAAGTATATCACCCTTACGCTTTTATTGCAAACCCATTGACTTTGAAAAAATCGCCGAAATACGTTCCGACGATTAAATTCTGTTGTTTCGGTTTTCGGTTATCAAACCTATTTCGTTACGAAAAGCTTTTCAAATTCACTTTCTACGTTGTTTTTATAATAGTTAAGCGAAATTATTTCCTTAGACTTGGTTGCGTTGACGAAATCTCTCATTATTATATTGATATATTTTAAGTCTGCGCTGTCTTTAAGACTTAATATGCGACTGCTCATAAGATACCGCATACGAGCTTCCTGAAACTGCGGTCCCATGATCGTGAATTTGAACTTTCCCTTAAACATCGGGAAACCGTCGGTAAGCTGTCCCTGCAACACGAACAAACCTTTATTTACTTCTTTGTATTTTTCGATATATTCGGGTATTGCCTTTTCGACGTAATTCTGCGGCGAAAGAATATTAAGGTCGTAGTCGTAATAGGAATGTAATACGCTTTCTTCCCTTGCTCCTTCGTCGTCGTTACGCAAAAATACGAAGTCGTTGATTTTGTGATGGTCGTTTTCTTCTTCGCCCCACAATATAAGGCATTTGCCCCTTGCTTCGCCGAGAGTAAGTTCGTCGATAAACGTCACGTCGTCTTTTTCGGTATCGTTACGTAAGACGAACTCCGACAGATACCTGTCTACGAAACCCATTACGTNNCGGTATCGTTATGTAAAACGAATTCGGACAAATACCTGTCAACGAAACCTACTACGTCTTCTTCCGACTCGCCCTTGAAATGCTGAAAGTCGAGTATGAGAGTTTCGGTGCGGCGTTCGGAAATAAAATTCCTTATATCCGCGAAAATATCTTCCGCTTTAAGCCCCTTTATCGGTCCGTGAAAAGCCACGAAATCGTCGCCGTCTTTCTGTATCCTTATATCCAGATACCTTATTCCGTCGGCGAGCTGTTCCGATATATTTTTACTTTGCGTTTTTGCAAGCCACATCATATTTTCGCTCCCCGCGTCGTGAGACCCGGGAATAACGACGCTCTTTAATAAGGTTTCGTCCTTAATATAAGACATCCACTTACTTAAGTTCTCGTCGGTTTCCGTCTTTACTATCGCCGTGGACGTAAAGTACGCGAGTACGGACGCAATTATTATAAGTAACACCGCGAAAGTACAGAGTATTGATAAGGCTATCTTCTTACTTTTCTTCATTCTGTTCTCCCAAATATCCGATTTCAGTTACCCTGACTCGGATTTTATATCGTTAGTTATTCAATATAATATAAATACCGGTTCTCCCGCAATAAACTTAGCCGTAGCCATTACGGAATGCAACAAACGATCTTCATCCGTCATCGTAGACACCGACTTAAAGCTATATTCTACGTCAATTATATCAAACGTTAAATAAAAGTCAATAGCAAAAAAAGAAACCGCTCATCGAATTTTATATATATAAAAGACGCTCTTACGAACGTCTTTTTTTTTGATTGTTTGTTTCTATTCTTATACCCGTCTTATACTAACATAAACACAATTACGGGCACAATCAGAATATTACTCTGTTAAATAAGTCAATTTTATTCTTGAATATCCGCCCGTTCAAATCCCTTACTTTTGCTTAATAATTATTAAAGGACACCGCTACGGGTGTCCTTTAATATTATGGCGGGCAAGTGGTGTTTGCGTTTGAACTTTTTCTACTACTTCTTTCGTGTCGTCTATGGTCAATTTTTCAATATCTTTTCCGCCGCGAATATTGAAATAAACAACGGTATTGTCATCGGAAACAAAAACTTGACTTACAAGGTGGTCTATAATTTGCTTTTGGTAATCTTTGTCGTTTACGTCACCTTTTAGCAGTTCTTCAATGAACACAAGCA
>DJPE01000066.1:0-1157 GCA_002439705.1 Christensenella sp. UBA6420 | reverse complement strand
GCGTCGGTAAGTTCGGATACTTCCTGACGTATTTTTGCTATTTTCGCCGTAATGCTTTTCAGATTTTGCTCGTCGGTTCGTTTATCGTAATAAGCAAGAACGTCGTTCACGGCAGTTTCGGCGTTTTCAGGATTGCTCAAAAACTCTTTCACACAAGCGGTAACGTATAATTCGAGATTATCTTTGTTTTCACGCTTTTTATCGCATTTGCCACCACGGCGTTTTTTACAAATATAGTAGTGATGTTGCGCACCCGTCTTACTCGTTCCGCCGTCGGCTACCATCTCGGTTCCGCAGTGACCGCAGAATAATTTACCTGTAAGCAGATAAGGCACTCTTGCAGTTTCTTTACCGCCTAACGTATATCTGTTTTTGGCAAGTCTTTCCTGAACGGCATCAAACGTTTCTTTGTCTATAATCGGCGGATACATATTGTTACACTCTCTGCCGCCAAAAGTAAACGTGCCTGTATATTTTTGATTTGTCAGCCATTTATCGAAAGATTTGCCTTTCAATAATTTTCCTTTAACGCGATAACCCTGTTCATTGATCATATCGGCTATTTGCTTTTTTGTGTAACCCTTATTGTAATAGTTAAAGGCAAGCCTTACAAGTTCAGCCTCTTCTTCGTTTATTACGACTTTCTTATAAAACTTATTCGGTTTACCGGGAATCGGTTCGTTTTCGAGTTTATATCCGTAGATAAGCGTTCCTCCGCAATATGAGCCGTTTGCCGCGCTTATATCAAGTCCGTCCCGAACACGTTTGGAAAGGCGTTTGCTATACTTTTCGGCGTTCCATTCCAAAAACATTTCATAGAATTCGCCGCCTTCGTCTTCTGCAATCGGTTCAAGAGCGGACAGAACTTTTATACCTTCTTCTTTCAGCATTTCTTTATACATAATGCTGTCGCGACGGTTTCTCGCAAAGCGATCGAACATATACACGACGATATACTGAAACGCCCCGCTTTTAGCGTCGGCAATCATACGCTGAAAGGCAGGTCTTGCGTCGTTCGTTCCCGTACGAGCCTTATCCGAATAAATATTTACTATGTTGATATCTTTGCCTTCGGCAAATTCTTTACAGATACGAACCTGCGCCTCGATACTTTGCTCGTTTTGACTTTGAGAACTGAATCTGGCGTAGATAACTCC
>DJPE01000097.1:42742-44609 GCA_002439705.1 Christensenella sp. UBA6420 | reverse complement strand
TCGGTACGGTTGGCGTTCCAATTCCAACAGTCTATAAGTTGGTCGTTGACGACGGTGGATACTTCCCCTATCTCCATGACCACTTTCTTGACTTTCGACACGTTATTTTGTTTGGCTACGTCGGTGACCGCGTCGGCTATGTGAAAGACTACTCCGAGTTCGTGCATAGATTAGTCGTTATCCTTTGCCGCTTTCTTAGCTTCCTTAGCGGCTTTCTTCGTGGCTTTGACGTACTCTTTATGCTTCTTCTGCGACGCCTTTTCTTCTTCGGTCTTCTTTCCGAAAACGATCTTCATCGCGCGTTTCGCCGCATACGGTAAGATAGCCTTGAACTTGTCTTCGCTTCTTACCATGGTGGACGCTTCGGGGTGGTCTCTGTGGAGATGAATTGCGTCGAATTCGCACTTAGTGGTGCACACGCCGCAACCGATACACTTGTTTTCGTCGACGACGCTCGCGCCGCAACCCAAGCAACGGGAAGCTTCCTTTCTTACCTGTTCTTCCGTAAGCGTTCCGTGCAAATCTCTGAACGAAGTTCTGTCGCCTTCCAGATCGCGGGCGTGTTGTCTGCCTTCGGTGTCGTAACTGTCGATTACTATATTGTCCTTATCGAGTTCGATAAAGTCGCGACGGTTACGTCCTATGGTCATACTCGTGCCGGGTTGTACGAAACGGTGTAAGGATACAGCGGCGTTCTTGCCCGCTTCTATCGCGTCGATAGCGAACTTCGGTCCGCTGTAAACGTCGCCGCCCACGAATATATCGGGTTCCGCCGTCTGATAGGTAAGAGCGTCCGCCACGGGATAATTGCCGTGATGGAATTCTATCTTCGTACCTTTAATAAGGTCGCCCCACTCTATCGACTGACCGATAGCGAAAATAACGTGACTTGCGTCTATCGTCATAGTCTGTTCTTCATCGTAAACGGGATTAAAGCGTTTCGTTACGGGGTCGATTACTCTCAAGCACTTCTTGAACACTACCGATTTAACTTTCCCGTTTTCATCCTTAATTATCTCTTTGGGTCCCCAACCGTTGAGCAAACGGATACCGTCTTCCAAAGTTTCCGCAATTTCCGATTTGGTCGCGGGCATGGTTTCTCTGTCTTCGAGACATACCATGGACACGTTTGCCGAACCGAACCTTACGGCGGTGCGTGCGCAGTCTACGGCAACGTTACCGCCGCCGATTACCACGGTGTCGCCGTCAAGACGTCTGTCGTGATTTTCGGTAGCCGCGTGTAAGAAACTTACCGCCATTTCCGCGCCGTCCGCGTCCTGTCCGGTGATACCGGGCAGTCTTCCGCCCTGACAGCCTATCGCTATATAGAAAGCCTTATACCCTTGCTTTCTCAGTTCTTCTATCGTTACGTCCTTACCTACGGTGACGTTACATTTAATCTCTACGCCGAGTTCTCTCAGAATATCTATTTCCGCTTCGATTACGTCCTTTTCCAACTTGTAGGAAGGTATACCGTAAGTAAGCATACCGCCGGGACGGGCGTTCTTTTCGAACACGGTAGGTTTGTAACCCTTTTCGGCAAGGTAATACGCGCAGGAAAGTCCCGCGGGACCGCCGCCGATTATGGCTATCTTCTGCGCCCATTGTTTTTCCACGTTGCTCGGAATTACTATTTCGGGAACGTATCTCGTTTCCGCATGCAAATCCTGTTCTGCGATAAACTTCTTTATATCGTCTATCGCCACCGCTTCGTCAACTTTTCCCCTGGTGCAAGCCGCTTCGCAACGCTTGTTGCAGACTCTGCCGCAGATAGCGGGGAACGGATTGTCCTTTTTAATCAAAGCGAGAGCTTCTCTGTACTTTCCTTCCTTCGCCTTGCGGATATAACCCTGTACCGCAATGTGCG
>DJPE01000097.1:41493-42612 GCA_002439705.1 Christensenella sp. UBA6420 | reverse complement strand
GGGAAGTTCATGCTTCGGATATTTTATTTCGCCGTCTTTCGTGCAGAGTTTTTGTCCGAGTTTAACCGCTCCGGCGGGGCAGTATTCTACGCACTTACCGCACGCTACGCACTTGTCTTTTTCTACCTTAGCCGTATACGCGCTTCTCGACATATTGGGGGTGTTAAACAGCTGCGAAGTACGGAGAGCGTTACAGATATTGACGTTACAGTTACAGATAGCGAAAATCTTGTTCTCGCCGTCGATGTTGGTAATCTGATGAACAAAACCGTTCTTTTCGGCGTTACGCAAAATCTGCATGGCTTCGTCGTAGGTTATATCGTGACCTTTGCCGGTTTCGCGGCAGTAGTCCGCCATATCGCCTATTCCTATACACCAGTCGTCGCAGCTGTCGCCGCAGCCTTCGCCTAACTTCGCGCGACCGTAACGGCAGGAGCAGATACCTACGCCTAAATGACCTTCGTACTTTTTAAGCCAATAGGAAATATGCTCGATATCCATAGTTCCGTTTTCCATTTCGATGGCTTTTTCCACGGGAATGACGTGCATACCTATTCCCGCGCCGCCCGGGGGAACCATGGGAGTGACTTTCTGCAAGGGGAGAAAAGTCATTCTTTCAAAGAACATTGCAAGTTCCGGATGGTCGTCCAGTTGCTTTTTTACCATATTGGTAAACTCGGCGGAACCGGGTACGAACATGGGAAGAACGTATCTTCTTATCTTCGGAGCGTCTTTAATCGGTCCGTCTTTCGTATAATTGTCGCCGTAGTCGTATTCGAGAATACCTATGTCGCTCATTTCTTTAAGAAGTTTTTCGAGCGCCGCGTCGTCGTACTGCGGATTAAGCTCGTGAATGTCTTCAAAAGTATAATGACGTCTTACTTTCATTGTAAGAGCAAGATCAACCATTTCGTCGGTAAGAACACACGCAAGTCCCCAGTACTCGGGGTCGTTGACGGTCACGCCGAACAGCTTGTGGTCGATGCAGTCGGTAATCTTTCTTGCCAGTTTAAGGACGTTTTCTCTCGGATTCGGGTCGCCCATGAATTCGGGAACGAACGCTTTACTCATTTCGGGCATTATAATTTTCTCCTTTCGTAAGTATTATTTTTTTGCTTT
>DJPE01000097.1:37834-41460 GCA_002439705.1 Christensenella sp. UBA6420 | reverse complement strand
TTTTTGCTTTTTATTATATTATATATCCTTTCGGCGAGATTTTCAATACCGTCGCCCGACTTTGCGCTGACAAAAAATAGCTCCGCGTTTTTGTTGAGATTTCTTACCCGTTCAATAAACTTTTCTCTGTCGAAATCAAAGATTTCGCTTACGTCGGTTTTCGTCACCACAATAAAATCGCTCTTCTCGAACATAAGGGGGTATTTAAGGGGTTTGTCGTCCCCTTCGGGTACGGACAGTAGCATCATATTAAGGTGCGCGCCCGTGTCGAATTCGGCGGGGCAGACCAGATTCCCGATATTTTCGAGAACGATTAAGTCGGGATTGCCGAAATCTGCTTCCTTCACGGCTCGCCTTACCATATCCGCGTCGATATGACATAATCCGCCGTTATGAACCTGAACGCTCCTTATCCCGGTCTTTTCCGCCACTCTCACGGCGTCGCAGTCGGTTTCTATATCCACGTCCATTGCCGCAACTTCGAGTTTTTCTTTCAGAATATTTATTAAAGCGGTTAAAAGAGTGGTCTTGCCGCTCCCAGGCGAAGACGTCACGTTAAGTAAAAATATCCCTTTGTCGGAAAGTTCTTTTCTTAATTTTTCCGCTTCGATATCGTTGCGTAAAAAAACGTTTTCTTTGACTTCGATTATTTTCATATTCTGTTTTTCCACTCCCGATACTCTTTTTTTATCCATTCGGCAAGCTCTTTTACCCCTTCGTCCTTTTTAGCGGACAAAGTAAAAATTTCCGCCCTGCCGTTTACTTTCGCGATATTTTTGCGGCAACGCTCCGTATCGAAATCGAAATAGTCTTTCGCGTCGAACTTAGTCACCGCCACTGCGTCGGCTACGCCGAACATAAGGGAATATTTAAGCGGCTTGTCGTCGCCTTCCGTCACCGATAAAAGTACGAGCTTAATATGCGCGCCCGTATCGAATTCGGCAGGACAAACGAGATTACCGATGTTTTCGAGAAAAACTATATCGGCATATCCTAATTCCGCCAAACCTTCTTCCGACATTCCCGCGTCGAGATGGCACATTCCGCCCGTGTGGAGCTGAATAGCTTTTGCGCCCGCTTCGATTACTCTGTAAGTATCCACGTCGCCGTCTATATCGGCTTCCATTACGCCGACGGTAAATTCCCCTTTCAGTTTTCCGATAAGGTTACATAAAAGAGTGGTCTTGCCGCTCCCCGGTCCCGACATAACGTTGATATAAAATATCCCCTTTTTGTCGAGTTCTTTCCTTAACCTTTCGGCGTTCTCGTCGTTACTGCCGACGATACTTTCTTTAAGTTCTATAATCTTAACTTCGTCCATTATTTGCTCTCCGTAAGTTTCCGCAAAACCTTTTCGAATTCAACGCCGTACCACACGCCGTCGTCGCTTTCGACAGTCGATTTTATGCTCTCCGCCGTAAACTCCACCGCCGCTTTGCAAGCCGAAACAAAATCGTCGCCCGCGGCGAGCCTGCCGCACAGTACGCTTGCGAATATATCGCCCGTTCCGTAAAATCTTCCTTCGTATTTTTTGTCGGCGACGTAAAAATATTCTTTCCCGTCGTATCCGTACGCCCCTACCGTCTTTCCGTCGAAACTTATTCCCGTTATTACGACTTTCCTTTTTCCGTCGGAAAGTTTTTTTATTATCTTTTCGATAAAATCACGGTCGTACCCGTCGCTTTTATACGGCGTATCTGTAAGAATCGCCGCTTCGGTAAGGTTGGGTACTATTACGTCGGCTTTCTTTATATAATCTTTCATCTCTTCGACGAACGCTCCGTCGAAACAAGGGTACAGCTTTCCGAAATCCGCCATCGCCGGGTCTATAAGAACGAACGCGCCGTCCTTTTTCAGTTTATCCGCGGCTTCGGAAAGAATTTTTATCTGTCTTTTTTCCCCTAAAAAGCCGCTGTAAATTCCGTCGAATAATACCTTTTGCGGAACAAACTTCCCGATAGTATTTTCCATTTCTGCGGTAAGCGGTCGGAAATAGTAGTCGGGGAAAGCCGTATGCGACGATAAATATGCCGTCGGCAAAGCCGCCGCTTCCGCTCCGCAAACCGATATTATGGGTAAAGCCACAGCCAAAGAACATTTTCCTATACAGGAAATATCCTGCGCCGTAAGTATTCTCTTTTTCGTCATAAAATGATTATTCCGTTTTTCCGTTAATCTACTCTTAAATTACCGCCGGTAAACAAAAGCGTCACCTGTTACCGCGACGCTTTTATTCTTTCTTTTTTTCGTCGGAATTACCTTTAAGCCGCCACGGGCAAAAGGGTAATTATAAACTGCGACGCAAGCACGATAAGCACCAACGCTATCGGATACGTCGACGCATATGCGGAAGCCACGTCGTCGGTCCCGGCTACGTTAATGAGCGTGCCGAGAGCGGGGGTGGAAGTCATGCCGCCCGTTATCGAACCGAGATTGTTGAGAAGCGGTAATTTCAATACGTATCTTGCGAAGAAGTATCCCGCTATCATCGGCAACAAGGTCATAACTACGCCGCCAAGGAACCCATACAATACGAGCATGGCGCCCAAACTCGACTTGCTGATTTCCGACACAAGGCTTACGCCGCCCGAAACGCCCGCTCCTATAAGGAAGAGCATAAGTCCGAATTCACGGAAAACTTTAGAGGTCTTTTCGTTGACTTCCATCGACAATTTTCCTATACGACCGAAGTGCCCCATAATAAGACACATAATAAGTACGCCGCCCGTCGTTCCCAACGAGAAGCAGGTTCCGTTATAACCTTTTCCCGTAAGCGGAATATTTATCGAACCCAGAATAAGTCCGAGTACCACGGCGAAACCGAAAGGCATAAGTCCGAAGGGGTCGCAATGCACGAGTCCTTCTTTCTTTTCTATCTTTTCGCCTGCGCCGACAGTAAGCAAAGCTCTTTCCTTATCCATATCGGATTTAAGGAACTTAGGCATAAGCTGAACGAACAGAACCACTCCTATTACGCCGAAAGGATATGCTATAGCGTGACCGAGAGTGACTATATCTACGCTTCCGCCGACCGACCTTGCCGCTTCCTGTGCCGCCGAAAAACCGGGCGTAGTAGTGAGCGCGCCCGAAAGTATACCTACGGAAAATTCCGCTCCGATTCCCGGAATAAGCGCGAACAAAACCGCTACGATAGCGCCGGTAACTATTATAATAACTCCCAGCAAGACGTAAGATTTTGCGTTCTTTTTAAGGTTTCTGAAAAAGCTCGGTCCTGCGATAAACCCTACCGCCGCCACGAACAGCACAAGTCCCACGTTCTGTATTATGGAACCGTACATGTTGTACATAAGGTAAGAAGAATTCTTTATGCTGAACGCACCGAGTATAGGTAAATCGGCAGGAATAAGGGTACATAAATATCCGTAAAGAATCGCTACCAAAAATACGCCTGCAGTACCCAAAGATACGCCCTTAACGGTTATCCTTCCGAGAAGATACCCGAGAGTGGATATAATAAATATACCCGCGAGCAAAGCCATTACCGAATAAGTCGGCGTAATTGCCGTTCCGTCGACGTCAACGAGTTTAACTTTCGACGTAGAGAATTTGAATATCCCCGCTATGCCTTTAGCCTGCGTTGCGCAATAAATACACCACGCCGCTAT
>DJPE01000097.1:17332-37825 GCA_002439705.1 Christensenella sp. UBA6420 | reverse complement strand
CTATACCTGCGACAAAAACCGCCGCAATTGCTATCCAAACCCATTTAAGGTTCTTTTTCTGTGTGTTGTCTGTTCCCATTGTTACTCCTGAATATTATTCGGGGGACGGAAAATTCCGCCCCCGAAATTATTACATATCTTTTCTTCTGTAATCGGGAAGAATTCTCGGAGAGAGCTCCGTGGGTTCTATCCCTGCGTCGTGAAGTTCTTTATCGAAAGCCTTAACGTGGTCTAAGGTAAGGTCTTTTATTTCGACGGTCTTGCACTTCTCCCCTGCGTTGCGACCGGCGTTGCGACCGAATACGATTATATCGAGAAGGCTGTTACCCATAAGTCTGTTACGACCGTGAATTCCGCCTACGGCTTCGCCCGCTACGTAAAGGTTTTCTATATTAGTCATACCGTTTGCGCCTATTTCTATACCGCCGTTCTGATAGTGTAAGGTAGGATAAACCAAAATAGGTTCTTTTCTTATATCGATACCGTACTTACCGAACATTCTCATCATTGCGGGAATCCTCTTTTCGATAGTTCCTTCCCCGCCCAAAATTTCTATCATCGGGGTGTCGAGCCATACGCCTTCGCCGTCGGTGGTCTTTACGCCTTTGTGTCTTTCTTTACATTCTCTTATTATGGAAGAAGCGGACACGTCGCGGGTTTCCAACGGGTTCATGAAGGCTTCGCCTTCTTTGTTGATAAGCTGCGCTCCCAAGGAACGAACCTTCTCGGTAACGAGCGCGCCGAAAATCTGAGTGGGGCAAGCCGCTCCCGTCGGGTGATACTGCAAGGTGTCTTCGTAAAGAAGTTTTGCTCCCGCTCTGTAAGCAAGTACCAATCCGTCTGCGGTAGCTCCGTAATGGTTGCTGGTCGGGAATCCCTGATAATGAAGTCTTCCCGCGCCGCCGGTAGCTATAATGACGGTCTTCGCTCTCGCTACGAGAATTTCTTTCGTTTCGAGATTCATAAGAACCGCTCCCGCAGCCTTTCCTTCGGTGTCTTTGATAAGTTCTATCGCAGGTGCGAAGTCAACTATAGCTATTCCTGGTCTGTTAAGCACTTCGTCGCGAAGGACTCTCATTATTTCCGCGCCGGAATAGTCGCGGCAAGCGTGCATTCTCTTTCTGCTCGTGCCGCCGCCGTGGGTGGTAATCATAGTTCCGTCGGGGGCTTTGTCGAACATAACGCCGAGTTCGTTAAGCCATTCGATAGCTTCGGGAGCTTCGCAAACGAGCTTCTTCAAGAGTTCGGGTTTGTTGGTGAAGTGTCCGCCGCCCAGTGCGTCGAGATAGTGAATAGCGGGCGAATCGTTGGGCTTATCGGCGGCCTGAATTCCGCCTTCCGCCATCATCGTGTTGGCGTCGCCCATACGGAGCTTGGTGACTATCATGGTCTTAGCTCCCTTGTTATCGGCTTCTATTGCCGCCGAGCATCCCGCTCCGCCGCCGCCTATTATAAGTACGTCTACGTCGTAGTCCGCATTGTTAAGGTCGATATCCATGTCGAGGACTCTCGATTTACCCTGTAAGAGTCCGGCGAGTTCGTGAAGGACTTTATCTCCCTTGTTTACGCCGACCTGTAAAGCTTCGTACGCACTTTCTATGTAGTCCGGGTGGAACTTTTTGAGAAGGGCGTCTTTCTCGTCGGCGGTCATACGCCTTAATTCTTTGCCGACGCGGTCCTGACGGGTCGCTTCGACTTTCTTCATGGATTCGAGTTGTTCTTGCGTGTAATTGTACATTGTTGCCCCTCCTATTTCTCTATTTCTCTGTGGTTGTAGAGTTCTTTCAGTTCCGCAAGCGGCTTCTGCATAAGGTCTTCTATAATCTTTTCGTACTTGCCGTCGGCTATTTCTTTGACTCTCTCTTCAAGCTGTTTTGACTTAGGAGCGATGTATTTACCCGTAAGTCTGCGGGCGAGCAAAGCTACCTGCGGATGAGAGATACCCGCGGGACAACGGGAAGAGCATATTCCGCACATTACGCAGTCGAAAGATTCTTCCGCGCACTTGTCAAATTCCCCTCTCTGAGCGTAAGCTATGTACTGCATTACTTTAAGCTGTTGCGGGCAAGCCTTCGTGCAGGCGTTGCAACCTATGCAGGAATAAATTTCGGGATAAAGCTGCATCATTATTGTCTGTTCGGGCGAAATCTTCTCTATGTCATAAACCTGTTTTACAAGGGGGAAGAACGGAAGGGTAGCTATGTACATTCCTTCTTCTACCTTAGTCTGGCAGGCAAGACAGGTCTTCAATTCCATCTGACCTTTGATTCTGTAAATCGTGGCACACGCTCCGCAAAAACCGTTACGGCAGCCGCAGCCTCTTATAAGCTGGTATCCGCAGTACTCCATAGCTTTCATTATGGTGAGTTCTTCGGGTACGGTGTATTTTTTTCCGAATAAGTATATATTAACTGTTTCCATAAAACAAAAACTCCTTTTAATTACTTTGTTTTTAATATTCGTCGGGCAGTTCGTCCAGTTCCGTCATGCAGAACACGGGACCGTCCTTACAGACGTATTTGTCGCCCACGTTGCAACGGCCGCATTTTCCTATGCCGCACTTCATACGAAGTTCCAGCGTGGTGTAAATGTTCTTCTTTTCGAAACCTTGTTCCAAAAGTCCCTGCAAAGTGAACTTAATCATTATAGGCGGTCCGCAAAGGACTGCGGTATAAGTGTTGTCTATATTGAGTTCCTTCGCGTAGGTAGGCACGAAACCGACGTGTCCGGCCCAGCCTTCCTGCGGTCTGTCGATGGTAAGATGCACGTCGAAGTCGGGTTCGTTGACCCACTCTTTAGTGATTTCTTCGTAGTCGACGAGGTCGTCTGCGCTTCTCGCGCCGTAGACTATTGCCACTTTGCCGTAGTCGCCGCGTTTGTCTCTGACGTAATTTATTACGCTTCTTAACGGAGCCAAACCGATACCGCCGGCGATAAACAGTAAATTCTTTCCCTTAAACACGGTGTCCACGGGAAAACTTCTTCCGTAAGGTCCGCGAATTGTGATTTCCTGACCGGGTTCCAGCATGTGGAGCATTTCGGTTACGCAACCGCATTTCTTAATGGAAAATTCGAGATATTCGGTGTTCGTAGGAGAACTCGTTATTGAAAAAAGAGCTTCGCCTACGCCGGGAACGGAGAGCATGGCGCACTGTCCCGGTTTGTGTTCAAACGGTTTTTTTCCTTCGGGCGTAACCACTCTGAACGTCTTTACGTCGGGGGTATCCTTGCGGACGTCGGTGATGACCGCCACGGTCGGAATTAACGCTTCGATACTATTCATTATCTTCACCTCCGAAGGCTTTGATTACTTTGACTATATTGAGATGTTGCGGGCATTTCTTTACGCATCTGCCGCAACCTACGCAGCTGTACAATCCGCCGTTGTTCTTCGGATAATATACGAGCTTGTGCATAAATCTCTGACGGAAACGCTGCATCTGGGTAGGTCTAGGCTGTCCGCCCGCGGTCTTCGTGAAGTCCTTGTACATACAGCTGTCCCAGCAGCGGAAACGGTTTACGCCGTCGTTCGTTATGAATTCCTTAATGTCAAAACATTGGCAGGTCGGGCATACAAAAGTACAAGTTCCGCATCCCAAACAGGCTTCGGAAAGTTTTTGCCACTTTTGGTCGTGGAAGAGTTCCAACATACTTTCGTCAAAAACTTCGGGCTTTATTTTAGCGTTCGGAAGTTTTTTAAGAATTGCCTTGACTTCCTTTTTCTGCGCTTCGACTTCCTTTCCGTCGGTTCCTTCTCCTAAGGAAGAAATCTTTTCGGTAAGAGCTTCGCCCTTAGCGGTATTAGCTCTCCAATAAAGGTATCCGTCGACAAGCCAGGTGGTCACGTCGCCCTTAGGATCGGTCGGATCTATGCCGAACACCGTGCAGAAACAGGTTTCGTCGGGGCGTCCGCAAGCCGCGGTAATAACTATCCCCGCTTCTCTCCTGGTCTGATAGTAAGTGTCGAGCGGGTCGACTAAGAATACTCTGTCGAGTACGTCGAACGCTTTATAGTCGCAGGCTCTCACGCCCATGACCACAAACGGTTTCGCTTCTTCTCTTATGTCTATTACTTCTATTTTCTGTCCGTCCACTTTGAACTTGACTAAGTTTTCGCTCTGCGGGAAGAAAGCGTCCTTAGGGGACTTAACGGTCTTCAATACGTCGAGTCTTACCTTGCTGTCCGAATTATACTTGCCGTAGTTTACTTCGCCCGCTACTTCGACGGGAAGATAGAGAGGATACGTTTCGGCAATCTTTTTATAAAGGTCGTCCAATAAAGAAACTTTTATTCTAATCATTTTTTACCTCCCACCACGGTAGCGGCTTCGACGTCTTCTTTGGTAAAGTCGACGATGGGGTTATGACCGGTCACGGTAGCACCGGCCTGATATTCGCCGTAAAACTCGTTTATATCCTTTATGTACTTTCTGTTAATAAGGTGCAAAGGTATGTTTTGCGGACATACTCTCGAACATTCTCCGCAATCGGTGCATCTGCCCGCAACGTGATAGGAACGGATAATGTGGAAGAGTTTTTCTTCAAAACTGTCTACGTTTGCTTTGCCGGCTATACCCGACTTGTCGTTATCGAACACGCAACACGTGCAGGTGCATGCGGGGCATACGTTACGGCAGGCGTTACAACGGATACATTTTGACAGTTCCGCTTGCCAGAAAGCGTAACGTTCTTCTTCCGTCATTTTTTCCAGTTTTTCCACCGCTTCGAAACGCTTTTCTTTATTGTCGTGCATTTCGTTAAGGACGATGGTTTCGTCGCTCACGGCAAACTCTTTGCTCTTGCAGGTTTCGCACTTAACCGACAAAGCCTCTTCGAATGCTACTTCCTTGTCGCCGTAAAGAGTCTTTACGGTAAGTTTGTCGCCGTTTTCTTCCACGGATAAAATTCCGTCCAAACCTTTCTTTTGCAGTTTGTTTACGCCGATTTTTCCCTGACACTCTATGCCGATGACGTAAATATTTTCGCGTTTTATTCTGTGTTCGGACAAAAGCTGATTAAAGCTGTAAGTGTCGCACGGTTTCAAAAATACGAGTATCTTTCCGCCTTTTTTGCTTTCTTCTACGAGATATTTCGATAAATTAGCTCCGCAGAAAGCGTCGTAAACAAACCCTTCGAGATTGTCTTTCGTAAAGGTCGCGGGAGAAACGTCGTAGCAATTTTCGCCTTTCTTCCAGGCGATTACTCTGTCCACTTCTCCGCTTTCGAGCATCTCGGAGGCTCTTTTATACATAAGTTCTTCTATTTTTTGCATCTCAAATCCTCCAATCTGCGGTTTTCGCCGAGTTCGTTAATGGTCTTCGCAAAGTCGTTCATAACCTGAGCGAACTTTGCGCCTTCGGCTGCGGATACCCATTCTATTCTCGTTCTTTCTTTCTCTATTCCGAAATAATTGAGCATCGAGAACATAAGAGCCATTCTTCTTCTCGTATGATAGTTGCCGGTCGAGTAATGGCAGTCGCCGGGGTGGCAGCCACAAAGAATTACGCCGTCCGCTCCCCTTTGAAACGCTTTCAACACGAAAATGGGGTTTACTCTGCACGAACAAGGAACTCTTATTATCTTAACTTCCGCAGGATAGGAAAGTCGGGAAGAACCCGCCAAATCCGCGCCGGCGTAGCTACACCAGTTGCAACAAAAAGCCACTATTAAAGGTTTATGCGCAGTAGTTATTTCTTGCATATCGCTTCTACCTCCTTAAGTATCTGAGCGGAGCTGAATCCGTATAAATCCATAGCTCCCGACGGGCAAGTGACGGTGCATGCGCCGCATCCCTGACATACTGCAGGATTGACGCTCGCTACCCTTCTCGTTTCGGTCTTGCCTCCGCCGATACGGAATTCTTTATCTATATAAGTAATCGCTCCGTAGGGGCATACCTGTTCGCACTGGCTGCAACCGGTACACATATTTTCGTCTGCGTGGGATACGCAGGGGTTACCTTTAAGTTTGTCTTTGACGAGAAGTCCTATTACCTTGGACGCGCAAGCCGACGCCTGAGAAACCGTCTCCGGTACGTCCTTAGGTCCTTGACATACGCCCGCAAGGAACACGCCCGCCGTCGGGCTTTCTACCGGACGGAGTTTTGCGTGAGCTTCGGTAAGGAAGTCGTTGGTGTCTATGGATATGGTAAGTTTGGTAGCGATATCTCTCACCGACGGGTCGGGTTCTATCGCCGTGGCGAGTACCACCAAGTCGGAAGGTATTACTATCTGCTTGTTGTCGAGAAGGTCGCTTCCCTGAACCATAAGTTTGCCGTTCTCGTTGTAAACTTTACCGACCATACCTTTAATATAGTCCACTCCGTACTGTTCCACAGCTCTGCGATAGAATTCATCGTAGTTTTTCCCCGGGGTACGGATATCTATATAGAATACGTGAACTTCGGTGTCGGGATATTTTTCTCTTATGAGCATAGCGTGCTTAGCGGTGTACATACAGCAAATCTTGCTGCAATACGGCTTGCCGCAGCCCGATACGTCACGAGAACCTACGCACTGAATGAAAGTGATTACCTTCGGGTGCTTGCCGTCGCTCGGACGAAGCAGAATTCCCTTAGTCGGTCCTGCCGCATTCATAAGTCTTTCGAGTTCCAGACTAGTGACGACGTCCTTGTTGTCGGCGTAACCGAATTCGTTAAAATTGTCTAATTTTATGGGTTGGAAACCGGTAGCTACCACGATAGCTCCGTACTTTCTTTCCACGAAACTGTCTTCCTGCGTGTAGTCGATAGCTCCTACGCCGCATTTTCTTTGGCAAAGTCCGCACTTGCCCGATTTAAGTTTAAGGCACTGTTCGGGGTCTATAATTGCCACGTTAGGGATAGCCTGAGCGAACGGAATGTAAATAGCCGGGCGGTTATTAAGGTTCATATTGAACTCGTTAAGTCCTTTCTTGGACGGGCAGCTTGCCATACACACGCCGCAACCGGTACATTTCGTTTCGTCTACGTGACGGGCTTTCTTTCTTATCTTGACGTCGAAGTTACCCACAAAGCCTTTGACTTCTTCCACTTCGCTGTACGAGAAAATGTTGATTTTATCGCTCTGAGCGCAATCGACCATTTTCGGGGTGAGAATACAAGCGGAACAGTCGAGAGTCGGGAAGGTCTTATCAAGCTGCGCCATACGGCCGCCTATCGTAGGTCTCTTTTCCACTATATCCACTTCGTATCCCGCGTCCGCTATATCGAGAGCCGCCTGAATACCGGCTATTCCGCCGCCTATTACCAAAGCTCTCTTAGTCACTCCCGTTTCTCCCGCGGTAAGCGGCTTGTCCAAAAGAATTTTCGCTACCGCCGTACGGGCAAGAACTATTGCCTTTTCGGTAGCTTCTTCTATATCCTTATGTATCCAGCTGCATTGTTCTCTTATATTGGCGATTTCCACCATATAAGCGTTAAGCCCTGCGGCTTCTGCGGTTTTGCGGAAAGTAGCTTCGTGCATTCTCGGCGAACAGGAACATACCACTATTCCGGTAAGTTTGTGTTCGGCAATAGCGTTCTTTATGAGCTGTTGTCCGTTCTCCGAGCACATATACTGATAATTGACGGCATACACGACGCCGGGTTCTTTGGCGAGAGCTTCGGTCACTCTCTCCACGTCTACCGTGGCGGCTATGTTACTGCCGCAATGACATATAAATACGCCTATTCTCTGCATAATCTTTATCCTTTATTTCTTATATTTTCTGAACGCCGACATCAAAAGCTGCTGCGGGATAAGTTCGTCCACGATAGCGGGTATATCTTCCGCCTTGATAGCGTCGCCGCCCTGCATTCTCTCAACGGTGTCGCGTACCGCTTCGATAACGTTTGCCGGAGCCACGCCTCTGGGGCAACGCTCCACGCAAGCCATACAGCTTAAACAATTGAATATAGCCTTGCAAGAAAGGAGTTCTTCCACTCTTCCCTGCCCGAGCATCGTGACGAACTGGTGCGGTTTTATATCCATATCGTCGAAAGCGGGGCATCTGCCCGAACACTTGCCGCACTTCATGCACTTTCTTACGTCCGTGCCGGAGATTCTTTTAATGTTTTCTACCGTAAAAATATCTGACATTAGTACCTCCTTAGTCCTTCACGCCCAACGCTTCCGCCAGAAGCTCGGTAAAGTAAACCACTTCCATGCCTTCGCACGGGGTTTGCTTCAGGTTGTAATAGCATAAAGGACAAGCGGTGATTATGGTATCCGCACCGTTTTCCTTTGCGTTTTCCAACACTTTTTTGCTCTTTCTTTCGGTAAGGTCGGGATTAACCAACTTGACGTACGCGCCGCAACATTCGTTTCTGAACGGATAAATTACGGGCGTGCCGCCGATGGCTCTGATAAAATCTTCTATAATGGTGGGATTTTCGGGGTTGTCGAAAGCCATTACCTTGCCGGGACGAAGAAGAAGACAGCCGTAGTACGCGCCGATTTTTTTGTTAATCGGGTTTTTGACGGCTTTCTTAATATTGTCGAAACCGACGTAATCTCTCAACATTTCGAGATAATGCACGACTTTCGTTTCGCCGTTATACTTTTCTTCGAGCGCAAGATAATTGTTGGCTTTTAAGTTTATATCGGTGTCGTTGCGCATATCGTCGTTTACCCTTTTAATTACGTTATGGCAGGCGGAACAGAGAGTAAGCAAAAGCCCGTCTTCGTGCTTTGCGTAATCGAGAGCGCGTACCGCGGAAAGTTTTACGCCTATCTCGTCTTTCGCGAGCGGGTAAACGGCTCCGCAGCATTGCCACTCTTTGATTTCTTCCATGTCCACCCCGAGCGCGGCGGCGGAAAGCCTTGCGTATCTGTCAAGGTCTTTCGCCTGCGTCTTTAACGTACATCCGGGATAGTAACTGAATTTCATTTACCTTTTCCTCCGATTACTTTTTCTGATAAATCATTTCTTCCGGATGGAATACTTCGTCGAATTTTTCGGCGGTAAGGAAGCCTAATTCAACGCAAGCCTGCTTCAAGGTGATATTGTCCTTGTAAGCCTTCTTAGCGGTCTTCGCTGCGTTTTCGTATCCGATATAGGGATTAAGAGCGGTTACGAGCATGAGAGAATGTTGCAAATTGTAGTCCATCTTTTCTTTGTTGGCTCTGATGCCGGTCACGCAGTTCTTTTCGAAAGAAACGATGCCGTCTGCGAGCAAACGAACGGACTGAAGGAAGTTATAGATAATAACGGGCATGAACACGTTGAGTTCGAAGTTACCTTGCGAAGCGCCGAAGCCTACAGCTACGTCGTTGGAGATTACCTGAACCGCTACCATGGTCATGGATTCGCACTGAGTGGGGTTGACTTTACCGGGCATAATGGAGCTGCCGGGTTCGTTTTCGGGGATAAAGATTTCGCCGAGACCGTCGCGGGGACCGGAAGCGAGCCATCTCACGTCGTTGGCTATTTTCATAAGGTTGGCGGCGAGTCCTTTCAATGCGCCGTGAGTGAATACCAATTCGTCCTTGGACGTAAGAGCGTGATATTTGTTTTCGGCGGTGATAAAGTGCTTGCCGGTGATTTCGGATACCTGCTTTGCTACTTCTTCGGCAAAACCGATAGGAGCGTTAAGTCCGGTACCTACCGCGGTGCCGCCGAGAGCGAGTTCTCTCAGTCCGTCGAGAGAAAGAACTATCTGGCTTCTCGATTTTTCGATCATGTTGCGCCATCCGCTGATTTCTTGGGAAAATCCTATAGGCACTGCGTCCTGAAGGTGGGTTCTGCCGCACTTAACGATACCTTCGTTTTCTTTTTCGAGACGCTTGAAGGTAGCGATAAGTTTGTCCATAGCGGGAAGAAGTTTATCTTCTATGGTGAGTACCGCTGCTATGTGCATAGCGGTCGGGAAAGTATCGTTACTCGACTGACTCTTGTTGATATCGTCGTTGGGGTGAAGAAGTTTTTTGCCGGCGATTTCGTTACCGCGGTTTGCGATGACTTCGTTGGCGTTCATGTTGGACTGCGTTCCGCTACCGGTCTGCCAGACGACGAGCGGGAAATGTTCGTATAGTTTGCCCGCGATTATTTCGTCGCAAACTTCGCTTATGATATCGAGTTTTTCCTTCGGGAGTTTACCGAGATTAAAGTTGGCGATAGCCGCCGCTTTTTTCAGAATTCCGAAAGCGTAAGTTATTTCTCGCGGCATAACTTCTCCGCCTATCTGGAAATTCTCGTGGCTTCTTTCGGTTTGCGCCGCCCAATATTTGTCGGCAGGAACTTTCATCTCGCCCATGGTGTCTTTTTCGATACGGTATTCCATAAAAAATAGCCTCCTTGATTTTTATGTGTTTTCTTAGTTTTTTCGTTTCGTTGTTTTTTTGCGGGAGATACTCCCCCGCATTATCTGTATTATTATAGCATAGCTATAAAGAAAAAAACAAGATAATTACGCCCCTTACGCCCCCGAAAATCAAAAATTTACTGTAAAATAACGGAAAAACGCCGCCCGCAGGCGACGATTTTTACAGATTTTTCCTTAATTTATTCGATAAAAAATATCGATATTTCGTATCGGTTTTATTTCTTTTTAACGAGAACCGTACGTTCTTTTATAAGACCTTTTTCGATAAGCTCTTTGTCGGTAAGATATTCGGTGACATACTCGGTAGGTTCGTACTTCGTATTAAGGGCGAGTCCTTTCTTTTCGGCGAGCATATCTATAAGTTCGCACGCGTGTTTCAAGGAACGGGAACCGCTTATCTTGACCTTGACGGGAGTGCTTACGTAAGACGCTCTGTCGCTCTCGTCGGTAAAACGGTACTTGGTGTCTTCCAACTCTACGGGATTTAACGCAAGGTACACGAAAAGAGATTTACCCCTTACCGCAACCATCGCCAACTTTTCTTTGCCCGCTCTGTACGTTTCCGCGGAGAACGATACTCTGCCTTTGACCTTTTTGTATTTCTCGAAAGTATTTTTAATTGCGGAATAATTTTTCTGCAAATTCTCGTCCTGGATAAGACGGGAAGCGAAACTTCTCGTAAGGCGTATTACCGTTTCGTATCCGTCCACGGTAGCCGCCGCTTCTTTCTTCTTTTTATTGTTTTCGTAAAGGATATATGCGTGTCCGCAGGGATATTCTTCCTTTTTGTCGCAATAGGCGCAAAAATCTTCTTCTCCGCAAAGGTCTCTGCCCGCCTTTTCGCTCGCAAGCCACTTCTCTACGTCGATTTTATCCTGAAGCTCTTTTTCGGTATTCACAAGTTCTTTCATATTGCTTTCACCTCGCTTAATTTTTAATTATATTGTAGTACGCCCCGCTTTTTTTCGCAATAGTTTGAAACTCCTTTTTTACATTCGCCGCAATATTTTTTTACTTTTTTGTTATCGTTGTAATGCAAAAAAACGATAATCGCCCGCCAAAGACGAACGGTTACCGTTTTTAACTAAATAAATACGCGGATATTCGCTACTGTCCTTGCAGAAATTATTATACTTTTCCGCATATTCTTCGCCAAGAGAATTTTCGTCGAACTCAAAGACTATCGTGCGGTCTCCGCAAAAGTCCTGAATATTGACTTCCGTTCCTTGCTCGAAATACTGCTTCCCGTTCGTGCAGCCGACCAATATGATTAGCATCAGGCATAACGAACCCAAAACGACCGTTATTTTCTTTATACGAGTCATAGAATACCCCCTGCAATAGTATTTCTATTCAAAATTTTTATATTCTGTACGTCGGTGTTCAAAAATTTGTTAATCGTCTTCTTTAATTTCATTATACACGACACGGCGGTAAAAGGGTATACCCTTTTGCATATTTTTTTGTATATTTTTCGAATATGCAAAATTAAAGCGATTTTACCGCTCCGTTTCGTTCCTTTCGACAACGAAAAACGCTCCCGTTTCCGAGAGCGTCGTTCAAGTTGTTGATACATTTTAATTTTGTTATAACAATTCAATATAGGCGCGTGGCAGCATTAGCACCGTTTTTCTTATACATGAAAACTAATTCAGTTTTTCACTATTCAAAAAAATTGTATTCGGGAAGTTGTGGTAATTAACTACGAAGTACCTTTTCTCCGTTACTTCAATGGGTGGATTACCTTCAACTTTTAATGCCTTAAAGACAAACGAAGTATACTCGTCATTTTCATTGTTATCGTCAAAATCATCAAAGCAAGTATCAAACACAGCTTGTGCTGTTCCTGTTTCCCATATTAAAGTTAACAAACTTTCTGACTTAATTTTTGACAAATTATTGTAAAACACTTCCACAACGGACTGTTCATTTTCTGAAAAATACATATTTAATATGGTTTCTCTGCCTTACCGAATATAAGAAAAATTATCGTTTTTTAACCGTTTTAATAAGCACGCTAAATTTTGCGAAAACAAAATTTAGCATATTCTATCATTAACGAAAGCATTAAAACGCTTCCGTTAATGATTTATTTATCTTACAGCGAGTCTATATAGGAGCAAGCCGCCATAGCCGCGTTCGCGCCGTCGGCTACCGCGGTGGTAAGTTGTCTTACGCCCTTTTTGCGGCAGTCGCCCGCAACGTACACGCCCTGCGTTTTGGTTTTGCAGGTTTCGTCGCAGTCGAAATAGCCGTTTTTGTCAAGGTCGACTACGTTTTCGAAACGTTTATTGTCGGGAACTTGTCCTATCGCGACGAACAGGGCTTCCACGTTATGGGTTTTCGTTTCGCCGTTTTCTTTATAGACTATTCCTTCGAGTTTGTCTTCCCCTAAATATCCGCATATAGCGGTATTCGGTCTTACTTCTATATTCTCGCGGGAGCGGAGTACCTTTACGAGACTTGCGTCGCCGAAAAACTTATCGAAAAGGGTATAAACGTAGACTTTGGAACAATAATTGCTCAAAAGCAGAGCGTATTGCAAGGCGGTGTTGCCGTCGCCGACGAGAGCCACTTCCTTGCCGCTATAAAAAGCTCCGTCGCATATAGCGCAGTAGCTTATGCCGTGCCCCGTAAGTCTTTCCTCGTTCGGAAGATTAAGGTGTTTATGCTTTACGCCCGTCGCAAGAACGACCGCTTTCGCTTCGTGGGTATTGTAGTCGGTGGTAACGACGAAATATCCGTCCTTTTTTTCTACCTTTTCTACCTTTTCAAGCTCGAAATCTGCTCCGTGCGCGGTGATTTGTTCAAACAGATTATTTGAAAAATCGAGTCCGCTTATTTCCATAATCGACGGAAAATTCTCTACTCTCGGCGAGCTTGCTATCTGTCCGCCCAAAGTTTCTTCTTCCAACACGAGAACGCTTTTACCGTTCCTTAACGCGTACAACGCAGCGGTCATACCCGCTGCGCCTGCTCCGATTACTATTACGTCTTTCATTATTTCAAGCCCTCGACGTATCTCTTTATTTCGCTTGCGTTGTCGTAACGGTCGAACTTATCGCCGTTCGGAACGAGCAAAGTGGGAGCTTTCTGCACGCCGTACTTATAAGTAAGGTCTTTTTGTTCTTCCGCGTCGATAGCGGTGTATTTTACGCCCGCTCTGTCGAGCATCATTTTAGCCATTTTGCAGTTGGGGCAGGTCTTCGTCGTGAAGAGAAGCAATTTCTTTCCTGCTTTTTCGCTTTCTTCTTTGCATCCGCAAGCGGAAGAAGCGTGGCTGTTACGCAATACGCTGTGTTCTATGTCGTAAACTTTACGATGAGCGAATTCTTCGCGTTTTCCGTCGTTCCAGTTCTGTACGGGTCTGTAATAACCGGTAATTCTGGAATAAACTTCCGTCTTCTTGCCGCATTTGGGACATTCGTAATATTCACCCGCGATATAGCCGTGGTCGGTGCATACCGAATAGGTCGGCGAAAGCGTGTAGTACGGGAGTTTATAGTTTTCGGCGATTTTTCTTACGAGATTAGCCGCGGCTTTCCAATCGGGGAGTTTTTGTCCGAGAAAAGCGTGGAATACCGTACCCGAAGTGTACAGAGTCTGCAATTCGTCCTGAATATCCAAAGCGGTGAAAATATCTTCGGTGTATCCTACGGGCAAGTGCGAGCTGTTGGTGTAATACGGAGTACGTCCGTTTTCGGAAGCGGTGATTATATCGGGATAACGCTTCTTGTCGTGTTTTGCCAGTCTGTAAGTGGTCGATTCGGCAGGGGTAGCTTCCAGATTGTAAAGGTCGCCGTACATTTCCTGGTAATCGCTAAGCTTGTTACGCATAAAGTTAAGGACGTCCTTAGTGAATTCCTGCGCAGCCTTGTGGGTAAGGTCTTCTCTAATCCAGTTAGCGTTAAGGCAGGCTTCGTTCATACCGACGAGTCCTATCGTGGAGAAGTGGTTGTTGAAGGTGCCGAGATAACGCTTCGTGTACGGATAGAGTCCGTTTTCGAGAAGTTTGGAGATAGTATCTCTCTTTACTTTAAGGCTTCTTGCCGATATGTCCATAAGGCGGGTAAGTCTTTCGTAAAATTCGTTTTTATCTTTACTTAAATATGCTATTCTCGGCATGTTTATGGTGACTACGCCGACCGAACCGGTAGATTCGCCGCTACCGAAGAATCCGCCGCTCTTCTTTCTCAATTCTCTCAAATCGAGACGCAGACGGCAGCACATGGAACGAACGTCGCTCGGCTCCATATCGCTGTTGATGTAGTTGCTGAAATAAGGCGTGCCGTAACGGGCGGTCATTTCGAAGAGAAGACGGTTGTTTTCGGTTTCCGACCAGTCGAAATCTCTCGTAATGGAATACGTGGGGATAGGATACTGGAAGCCTCTGCCGTTGGCGTCGCCTTCTATCATGATTTCGATAAAAGCCTTGTTGACCATACGCATTTCTTCCGCGCAGTCTTTATATTTGAAGTCCATTTCCTTTCCGCCGACGATAGCGTTGAGTTCGGCAAGGTCGTTAGGAACGACCCAGTCAAGAGTTACGTTCGTAAACGGAGCCTGCGTGCCCCAACGGGAAGGAGTGTTCACGCCGTAAATGAAGCTCTGTATGCACTGCTTGACTTCCTTGTAGGAAAGATTATCGGCTTTTACGAAAGGAGCGAGATAGGTGTCGAAAGACGAGAACGCCTGCGCGCCCGCCCACTCGTTCTGCATAATTCCGAGAAAGTTGACCATCTGATTACACAACGTCGAAAGATGGGTCGCGGGAGAAGAAGTAATCTTGCCGGGGATACCGCCCAAGCCTTCTTTAATAAGCTGTTTCAACGACCAGCCCGCGCAATAACCGGTGAGCATGGAAAGATCGTGAATGTGAATGTCGGCGTTGCGGTGCGCGTTTGCGATTTCTTCGTCGTAAATTTCCGACAACCAGTAGTTGGCGGTGACCGCGCCGGAGTTGCTCAAAATAAGTCCGCCCACGGAGTAAGTGACGGTGGAGTTTTCTTTTACTCGCCAGTCGTTAATCTTGACGTAATTGTTTACTACGTCCTTGTAGTCCAAGATAGTGGACTTTATATCTCTTATTTTTTCTCTTTGTTTTCTGTAAAGAATGTAGCTCTTCGCCACTTCAACGTAGCCCGCCTGAATAAGGACTACTTCCACGCTGTCCTGTATGTCTTCGACGGTAACTATTCCGTCTTTTATCTTATGCGCAAAGTCCGCGCTGACTTTCAACGCAAGCATATCTATAATGTCTTCGTTGTAGTCTGTTTCCTTAGCGGCAAACGCTTTCTTTATCGCTTCTTTAATCTTGTTAATGTCGAACGACGCAATTTTTCCGTCTCTTTTCTTAACTCTGAACATACCTAAGTTCTCCTCCGTTTTCGTTGTGCTGTTTGATTATATCACTCTATATTTTGCTTGTCAATATATTGTTCGGGTGTTTTTCATAAACACAATATATTGTGGTTTCGGTCGCATTTGATACAAAAAATAACCCCGTGAAAATCACGGGGAAATTACTGCTTGTTAGAGTAACCCAAACGTATATTTCGGGCGTCCTCAAACTGCCTTTGAAAAACTACGGTTGTTTCACTTGTTCCACACTCGCAAAAACTCCGTCGAAAAATTTTTCTACGACGGATACGTCGGCGTCTTCGATTTTACCCGCGTCGAACAGTCTTGCCACGTCGGGGTTTATCGGAAGTCTTACGTTAAGACCGATGCCGAATTTTCCGGCGGTTTCTTCCACGCGGCTCACGCCGAATATATCGAGTTTTTCTCCGCAGTGCGGGCAGATGGCGTAGCTCATGTTTTCCACGAGTCCGAGTACCGGGATATTCATCATCTTAGCCATATTGACCGCCTTTTCCACGACCATGGTCACGAGTTCCTGCGGGGTGGTGACTATCACTATTCCGTCGAGCGGAACCGACTGGAACACGGTAAGCGGCACGTCGCCCGTTCCCGGCGGGCAGTCTACGAACATAACGTCTTCGTCTTTCCACACTACGTCGGTCCAGAACTGTTTTACCGCGCCGGCAAGGACCGGTCCTCTCCACACTACGGGGCTGGTCACGTCTTCCAGAAGTAAGTTTATGCTCATTACGTCTATTCCCTTAGCCGTGGTGACGGGGTACATAAATTCTCCGTCGCTCGTCGCCTTTTCGGTAAGACCGAAAGCGGTAGGTACCGACGGACCGGTAATATCCGCGTCCAGGACGGCTGTCTTTAAGCCTTTTTTCGCGGCGGTCACCGCGAGAAGACAGGTTACGGTAGATTTACCTACACCCCCTTTACCGCTGATTACGCCGATTACTTTTTTTACCGAACTTTTCGCGTTGAGTTTTTCTCTCATATCGCGAGAAGTACAATTTTCCGAACAACTTCCGCAGTTGTGACTGCAATTATCGCTCATACTATCCTCCGATGTTTTTATTTATTTATATTATCCTTATTTAATTATGTCGTCCGCTCCGTCGGTATAAACCTGTCGTTCGCTTATATCGACAAACTTTCTTCCGAACAACGGCGCGAGCCTTTTTATTTCCCCTATCGCGGCGGTAAGTTCTTTCTTATCGTACGCTCTGCCTTCTCTTATATACGGACGGTTAACGTTATTCCCGAAAGGTATAACGACTCCTACCGCTCCGAAACACAGCGCCGCCCTGACGGCCTTCACCGAATCGGGATTTTTTCTTTTATCAATATATAGTACCTTGCCCTTTTCGACGAAAGCCGCCGCGTCCCCCGTGGCTATTTCCCCTATCGGGAACATTCTTTCCACGTCGGGAAGGGTAAGACATTTTCGCAGACCGAGCAAAAGAACGGCGCAGTCGTTCTCGTGTAGAATTCCTGCGCCCTTTTCTTCAATCGATATTACGGAAACGTAAAAGTTTTCCATTTTCTATTTGCCCAGATCGTCGGCTACGATTTCTCCTACCGTCGCATACGCTCCTTCTATCTTCGTTACGTTCGTAAAGTATGCGTAAGCGTACTGACTGCGGGATAAGGTCTTCGTCACGTTGCCTTCGGCGTCCGTTGCCGTATCGTATACCGCAAGACGAACGTTGCCGCCGTCGAACGTTATATTTACGGCGGTGTCCGCTATGCCGTTGAATACGGGTATACAGTAATACTGTACGCCGTTTATTTCTTTAAGTAACCACGCATCGGCTTCCGCGTCTATCGTAACGGTAACGTCCGAAGCAAAGGTCACTGTCTCGAACTGATTATACGACGCGACGAAAGCGGTAAGAGAAGCGAAAGAAGTTTCGTTAATCGTTCTCTGCACGGGTGAGATATAGCTGTACTTAGGAGCGGGCGGAGTGACGGAAGTATTGACGGGGTCGGCTACGAAATCGATAAGTCCTTCCATCATCTGACCGATATTGCTGTTAAGAACGAAAGCCTTTTGTTCTTTCTTGAACTTATTATCGAGAGTAGAGAAATCGGCGTTTATAAGTCCTTTGCCTTTAAGGGTCGCGGTGGTAGCCGACTGCACGACCTTAGTCATTTCGCCCGGAATATCGCTCAACGCGGTATCCGCGGGAATAAGACTGAGAGCTCCCGTCGCCAACTTGTCTTCCGCGAAAATTTCGCTTATGGTAAGGGTCTTCATTTTGTCGTTGAGTCCGCTTATCTTGACGTCTTTAAGGGCTATCATAATAGGTTCGCTCTTGTTTTCGCCTTCGGTTTCTACGGTTATTATTTCCCCTATCTTCGTGTCGTTTACCAAATCGGTGACTTTCGAGCTGCCGAGTTCGGTTATTTTAAGACCTTCGTCGCGCATTTTTCTCAAAATCACGTTGCTTTCGTCGGTAATATCGACCACTTCGGATACGAGAAGAGTCTCTATTCTCTCGTTGATACCCATAAGCGGAACCGTTCTCGTGACCGTTTCGCCGTCGATTATTTCGGTAATTTCCTTTGTTTTGTATTCGGTCTTCGTTTCGTCCGTCCACTGACTTTCGATACAGCAGTCTTTGAGCGCTTTAAGAATTTTGCTCGAAGAGTCGTCGATAGTCATTATCTGACCTAAACACATACTCTTTATCTTTTCGTCACCCGCCTTGCCCTGCAATTCGCTTATGGACACGTCGGAAAGTTCTTTCAACACGCTGTTTGTGTCGTCGGTGACGTTGATAAAGTCGGATAATTTATGGTCGGTGAACCCTTCGAAAGCTTCGCTTAGGGGTTTGGATAAGAACTCTTCGTCTTTGAACAAAGGTATATCTTCGGGAAAAGTAATTCCGAATTTATCCTGCGCGTTTTTAAGAGTAAGGTTGTTGCTGACGGTTTCGCCGATGTTGTTTAAGGTGGAAGCCTTTATTTTTTCGGCGTCCACGCCCATTGCGTCGGATATGGTGTCGCTTATTATCGACATACCGATAAGTTTTTCAAAAGAGCCTATTTCCTGATTGGACAGATCGCCCACGGCGGTCATTATTTCCTGCCCCCATGCAAGGATACTCTTCGCCTTCGTTTCGTCGTCGAAATCGAGAGTGGGATTTTCGGAATCGCCGTTTACCTTGTCGGCGACGTATCCTACCATACCTTCGCGGGTAAGCAATATATATCCCGCGACCGCTTCTCCGCCGAGAGCTATTATCATACCGAGTAGAATACAGAGTATAATCGTAAGGGCTTTACCTACGCAGCCCGAAGAAAATCCGGTAAATTTCATATTTTTGCTCCTTTCAAACCAAACGACCCGACTATATCTTTAACCGTGCCGATTACTTCGGTGGTTACGGTTTCTTCGGTGGTCGTGCCGGAAGAACCGCCGCCGGTACTTTCTATAATCTTGTCGATAAGACCTTTAAGGTCCACCCTGTCCACGATGAACGTGTAAAGGAAGTTGTTGTTATAAAGAATTTTCGTAAGAGTGGAACTTTCGATAAGATTATTGACGGGGATAATCCATTCGTACGTCCCTAACGTTCTTATAATAGCGAGCGCGCCGAAAATAATGACGGCGGCTATCGCAAGTCCCAGCACCGCTCCGAGCAGTTTGTCGATAAAATGCCCTAAATAGGTGTGGGTGACGAATTTTTTAATTAGTTTCATAATTAGCGCGACCAGTATCGATAGGACGATAAGCAGCGCGATAAAGACTATCGCCATTATTATATAAGCGGTAAGCGAAGCGGACAGAGCGGCTCTGAACGTAACTTCGCTCGATTCTTCGGTGACTCTGCCTTTAACGGCGCTTTCCACTACGGAGCTTAACATAGAGTAAGGCGTGCCTGCGAGAAGGTCGGAGAAAGGATGCTGTTCCCCTTCCACGACGAAACCGAGTTCGGTAGCGTTGCCGTCGCCGTCAAGGTCGAGAAGCTGAATTACCACGTCGCCGTTAGGCAAAGCGGTGGACAAGGGCTTGTCGATGGCGGAAGACAATCTTTCGTCCAGCGTAGTCTTGTCTACGATAAGCGTAGATACGGGAGAAACGCATATCACGGTAAGAACTATCGCAAGTAAAGCCGATACCAAACCGAAAATAAGTTTGTACATTCCTCTCCAAATGCCGAAAATAAGAAGCAGCACCGTTATTACAACCACCGCGACGTCCAAAATTATACCCGTCATATACCCTCCGTGCGTGTATGCGCTCGCATAACACATATATATACACGATTATTATACTTTGTAAACCGCTATTAGTCAAGAACAAATATTCTCCCGACTGCTCCTTTCTCCGCACTCCATACCCCAAAACTTTACTCTTCACGAATAAATCGACCGATTACGGGAAAACTCCGTCGTATGGAAAAAATTACTTTTCAAAAGCCCGTAATCCTTTGCGTCGGCACGGTGAACGTGTCGGGCGACAGCGTCGGACCGAAGGTCGGCGACAATCTTCTTTCTCTCGGAATAAACGCCTACGTCTACGGCAAATCTTCCCGCCCCGTAAACGGCATAAACTACGAACAATATGTAGAGTTTATAAAAATTCATCATCCGCACAGCGTCGTCATAGCAGTGGACGCCTGTTTAGGCAAAAAAACCGACGTCGGCAAAGTAAAATACTCGTTAAGCGGACTAAGAGCCGGCGCCGCCTTAAAAAAAGACCTGACTAAATTCGGCGACCTTACCGTCCTTTGCGTGGTGGCGGAAAAAAGCGAAGATAATCTTCAATCCCTTCTCCTTGCCGAAAAGGCGTTTGTAGACAAACTCGCCGCAAAAAC
>DJPE01000097.1:0-17319 GCA_002439705.1 Christensenella sp. UBA6420 | reverse complement strand
AAAAACCGCCGCAAAGATTTATACCTTGGTGAAAGATTTAAGACTAAATTATGCAGACCGGCATAAAATCAAAACGACAGCCGGGGAAGAAACCGTCTTCCGACAACCGTCTTTATAACGAGCAAGCGTTGGATTTCGGGGGAAAATTAACGCACGCAGACTTAAATTGTCGCTGTATACTGCAAAAAACCTTTCGTTTACGATAAGTTTTCGGCGTATCGCGACAATTTTAAGTCGTTTCTTTTGTTGCAATAACCCGACGCTTATGCTAAAATAAAAAATATTTTAACCTTTGAGGAAATAAAAAATATGCCGGAAAAAAATCAGAACAATAAAAAATCAATGATATTCGTTTTGATAGCCATCGTTTTGATAATCGCGGTTGCGGTAATCTTAATGCAGACTTTGGGTGCCGATAGGGTGCCTGTCGTGAGCTATTCCGAATTTCTCGAATACGCCGAAGCGGGTAGAGTCCAGGGTATAATAATGACCGGGAATTACACCGCGAGAGTGCTTATTTCCAAAGTCGAAGACGAATCCGCCCTTAACGGAAAACTTAACGGAAATGGATATTCGCTCGAAGATTTTAAGAAAAACGACAGAAAAAGCGACTTCAAAGTGGTAGTCGATTCCCGTAACAACGTCGCCGACACGATGTCCGAAATTGTGGAAAGACACAACGCAAACGGCGAAAGTTACGTTATGCCGTACATTAACCTTAACGACCCCAACGCGGGTACGAATTGGTCCACCATCATATCGGTATTAAGTTTCGTTCTTATAATAGGACTTGCTATACTGATGTTTGTGTCCATCCGCGGCGGCAAAGGCAGCAACGGCGCGTTTACTTTCGGAAAGACGAAAGCGAGAATTTCCAACAACACCAAAGTTAAATTCTCCGACGTAGCGGGCGCGGAAGAAGAAAAGGAAGAACTTAAAGAAATCGTTGACTTCCTTAAATCTCCGAAAAAGTACATCAATCTCGGCGCAAAAATTCCGAGGGGCGTGCTTCTCGTAGGTCCTCCGGGAACGGGTAAAACCCTCTTTGCGAAGGCGGTAGCGGGCGAAGCCAACGTTCCGTTCTTCTCCATATCCGGTTCCGACTTCGTGGAAATGTTCGTCGGCGTGGGCGCAAGCAGAGTAAGAGACCTTTTCGCGCAGGCTAAAAAGAATATGCCCTGTATAGTCTTCATCGACGAAATAGACGCCGTGGGCAGACAGAGAGGCGCGGGACTCGGCGGCGGCAACGACGAAAGAGAACAGACCCTTAACCAGTTGCTCGTGCAGATGGACGGTTTCGACACCAACGACGGCATAATAATCATGGCCGCGACCAACAGAGCTGACATTCTCGACCCCGCTTTGCTCCGTCCGGGCAGATTCGACAGACAAATCTACGTCAACATCCCCGACGTGAAAGGAAGAGAAGCTATCTTCAAGGTTCACGCCCGTAACAAACCCATATCCCCCGATATCGACTTCAAACTTCTCGCGAGAATGACGAGCGGATTTTCGGGTGCGGATATAGCCAACCTTCTTAACGAAGCGGCTATTCTCGCCGCGAGAAACAACCGTCAGATAATCGTAATGGCAGATATTCTCGAAAGTATCAATAAAGTAATCGCGGGTCCGCAGAAGAAGAGCAGAATAATTACCGAAGCCGACAAGAGAATCACCGCTTATCACGAAGCGGGACACACGATAGTCGGCAAGCTTATGAAATACTGCGACGCGGTGCAGGAAGTAAGCATTATTCCCAGAGGAATGGCGGCAGGCTATACCCTTTCCCGTCCGAAAACCGACGACAGCCACGTCACCAAGAACCGTCTTAACGACGAAATAGCCATGATGCTCGGCGGCAGAGCCAGCGAAGAACTGGTAATAGAAGACGTATCCACCGGCGCAAGCAACGATATAAAACGCGCGACCGAACTCGCCCGTCGTATGGTTTGCGAATGGGGTATGAGCGAAAAACTCCCCAACGTGTTCTTCGGCGGCGAACAGGAAGTCTTTATCGGAAGAGATTACCAGACGCAGGTAAACTACGGCGACGAAGTAGCGTCTATTATCGACGAAGAAATAAGACAAATTATTGACGTAAACTACAAGAGAGCTATTCAATGCTTGCGCGACAACAAGGATATTCTCGACAATATGGTAAAACTCCTTTTCGACAGAGAAACCATCTACGGCGACGAAGTGGATATGCTTATGGAAAGAAGACCGCTTGACGAAATCAACGCCTATATCGACGAAAAACTCGCCAAACGCGACGAAGAAAGCAAGAAAAAGGACGATCCTATAATAGCTCCCGCTTTCGACAAAGCATCCACCATTATCGTAAACGAAAAGGATATAATCACCACTCTCCCCGCCCCCGAAAACGACGCTCGTCCCGTAGCGACGGGTCCGATGACCGGTTCGGACGACAAGAAGAAAGACGATAATAACGGCGAAGATAAAGAAGAGAAAAAGGAAAATAACGAAAATAAAGAACCCGACTCTTCCGACGGAAACAAATAATCGTTTATACAAAAACCGAAAAAGGCGAACGCAATTTACGTTCGCCTTTTTATATAGCGTCATTCCCCTGTTTTTCGCTTTCCCGTCCGGAAGAAAAGAGTCTTCCTTTTGCTTTGTGAGAGTATACCGTCATATATACGGCTATCGCCACGACCGCTATACCTACTATCCCGCCGGTGACGGCGTTCATTACCGTTCCTAAACCTTTGCTATCGGAAGAAAACGCCGCTATCAGAGCGGTTTGTAAGCCGAGTACGGACATCATGGCGGAAGTAAAGTTAAGAACTTTCGCCGCGGATAATATCGGGCTGCCGAGCCTGCGCGTTTTTACTATATTCACCACCGATATTACCGCCATATAAAAGGTGTATATTGCGGAAACGTAGATTATATACCCGGGATAACTGTACCCTGCGTCGGTGACTATCATAAGGAGAATCATTCCGCTCATCGGTACGTCGAGAAGAAGCAGTAGCCTTGCCGTCTCGGAATAACGATTATATTCGTACACGAGCCTGTCCGTCCCCCGCATACTCTCGGCTCTGCCGTACCATATAAGCAAAAATATCTTCATGCCGCCCAGAACGAGATAGTACGCCGCCATGGAAATAAACCACACCGAAGAATATTTTATCCCCGTAACGAGCCTGAACGCGGCGTAAATAAGGTTTATAAACGTTCCTTGATAAAGCCCCGTCTTAATTTTACTTTGCGGAGAGCCGAAATACTTTTGCCATAGCTTCGTGTTTTTTACCTTTTCCGTTATTTTCAGTTTTAACAATCGTTCGTCCCGTTCTGTCTGTTTGTAAATAGTTTTCGTAAAAATTATATTCATATTCGGAATGTTTTTTATAAAACTCCGACCCTGCTATTGAATTACGACTTTTTTTGTGCTAAAATTACATTATGCGTAAAAAATCGGCTTTAAGCCTTATCATATTTGCAGCCGTGATTGCGGTTCTTTGCGGAACGCTTCCGCTAAACGTCGCGTACGCCGCCGACGGACCCGTCGAAATCGTCGTAATTTATTCGATAGACGGGCAAGTAATCTCGGAAACGCCCGTATACGAAGGGTTCACCATATACGAAGGATACTCCGATAACAAAACGGACGAATACTACTACTCGTGGGAACTGAACGGTTCGACCGTTAATTTCCCGTACGTTCTTTCCTTAGACGACGCTACTTTCGCAAACGGAAGATATACGATTACTTTCGAGGGCGTTAAGACTGCTCGCGTACCTTGCACGATTACCGTTCGCGGCAACGGAGATACTAATTTAAGTTATTCTACGGGCGATACCCTGCTTGCAAGCGACTTGTCCGACGAAGACGCAGACTACTATTACGACGAAAACCGCACCGAGAAAGTTACTTTCCCCATCACGGTGAAAGAGAATATGGTTCTTTACGCCGATTATCCGTCGAATAATTCCGAAGACGGCGGCGAGAGCGGTGGCGAAAATAACGATAACGGCAATGATAACGACAACAACGACGGTGAAGATTTCGACCCGTCCGCTACGATAGAAAGCGTAGAATGCGAACACTCGGAAATTACGATAGAAGGCGATATGACCGCAGGCAGCGTCGTGGAAATAACGTTAAGCGACTACGAAAAGGGCTACGCTCTCGACTACGTTCTGGTAAGCTGCGACGGCGAAGCGGTCGTCACCGAAAGGAACGGCAACGTAATATCCTTTATTATGCCCGACGGAAAAATCTCCGTAAAGGTCGTGTTCAAGGCAAGTTCGTCGCAGACGACTACCGCTACCGAAAAGACAAACTTACTCGGCACGAAAGAAATAATAGCTATTTCGATAGCGGGAGCGGTATTACTTATCGGCGCGGCGGCAATACTGATAAAAAACAAAAAGAAGGTATAGATATGTATAAAAACATAGTTAAAGACGAAGTTATCGAACTTAAAAACTTAGTGGAATACAAGGACGGACAGATAGTCAGCAAGACTCTCGTACAGAACGAAAAAGTCAGCGTGACGTTGTTTTCGTTTGAAAAAGGCGAAGAAATTTCCACCCACACCGCGGGCGGCGACGCAATGGTCACCGTGCTCGACGGAGTAGGCAAATTTACCGTCGGCGGCAAAGAAAGGATAGTCAAAGCGGGCGAAACGCTCATAATGCCGAAAGATATTCCCCACGCCGTTTACGGAGAAGAACGTTTTAAGATGATTCTTATCGTTTCCTGCTAATCGGAAGAGAAAAAGAATGAGAATACTGTTTTTCGATACCGAGTGTTCAAACTGCTTCGACGGGAAAGGTAAAATATGCGAGTTCGGATATATCCTTACCGACGCCGATTTTAACGTTATCAAAAAAAATAACATTATAATTAACCCCGGAGCGGCTTTCGACAAAAAAGGTTTCGCCATACAAAAAATAAAACTTTCCTGTCCGTATCCGGAATACTACACGAAAGAAAAATTCCCCGCGTACTACGAAGAGATAAAAGCTCTTCTCACCGAAAACGATATTATAGCGGTCGGGCACGCCACCCACTTCGACGCGAAATATATATTAAACGACTGCGTACGCTACGGCTTGCCGTCCTTTAATTACCGATTTATCGACACGCAGGAAGTGGCGAAACAGCTTTACGGCAGAGAAACGAGATTAAGACTGATAGAAATTTATTCCGACTTCTTCCCCGAAAAATCGCACGAACAAATCCACTCCGCTATAGCCGACGCGGAACTCACGAAAGAAATTCTTCAATATATGTGCGCCGACAAAGGTATGACTTTTGCCGAGCTAGTGAAAGCCTACCCCGTCCGCTGTCAGGTCTTTGAAGACCATATCGTGGAAGGAAACGCTTTCGGGTACGTCGAATCTTCCGCCATGGGCAAACGCAACCGCAAAATCTTTCAGCAGTACATAGCCCATAATCAGGCGGTTTGCGACGGCGACAAGTACGGCTTCCCGTCGGAATACGAAAGTAAACACTTCAAGCAGATGTTGCGTATTCTCAAAGCGATGACCGAAAAAAATCTGCGTTACGCCTGCGTATCGAAAAAGTCTTACTACGTCACCCTTAACGAAAGGGAATGGAACCGCCGCTACGCGCGGAAAGAAAAAACGATACCCTTTTCCGATTTCATCGACACGCTCGGACTGACCGACGAAGACCTTAAAGACGAAAACATCGACGTGGAAAAAATCGTGGCGGAGCTTGACGAAAACAAGGCTTGGTACAGCCGCTACACGGCGTTCAGAGACGGGATATTGCCCGTCACGGAATAGCACCTAACTTCATAGGCTTACTTTCAGACAATAATGCGGTAAGCCTTAAATATAATTTATTTCAGGGAGGATACATAATGAAAAAGACTTACGTAGGTTGGCAGGAATTGGGCTACAAACGTAACCAGGTCGAATACGTCGACAAAACGAAACTCTTGGACGACGACGGCAACCTTCTCGTAAAAGGCGGCTGGGCAAGGCACAACGTATTCGAGTACGACCGTAACTTAGCGGTACCGCATTGGCGTGGCAAGGAATGGGATTTTTACCAGTTTGGGAACGGTAAATATATGGTTCAGATATCAATAGCCAACATTTCTATCGGCGGATACGCTTCGGCTTCTCTCGTCGACGTGAGCGGAAAAGAAAAGAAAACGGTCTCTTCCATGGACTTATGGCTAGGCGGAAAGAATAAGCCGTCGCATATACTTCCCGAAAACGGAGACCGTCCGAATACCGTGCATTACGTCAACAAAAATTTCGAGTTTTTCGCGGACACGAAAGAAACCACCCGCACGGTACGTTTCCGCGGACCGAGTAAAGACGGATTTATAGAAACCGAATTTACGATGGACCTTTTTGAAAACCACGAAAACATCACAATAGTCACCCCCTTCAAAAAGAACGGAAAATATCTCCCCACGAGATTCTTTATGACGATGAAGCAAAACTGTATGCCGGCTTGCGGATACTTCAAAGTCGGCGACGAGAAGATAGACTTCTCGAAAGACGACACCTTCTGCGTGCTCGACTGGGGACGCGGCGTCTGGCCTTACAAGAGCGTATGGTACTGGGGCAACGGCGCGACCTATCTTACAGACGAAGACGGCACAAAACATATCTTCGGCTTCGAAATCACCTGGGGCATCGGCAACGAAGACAACGCTACAGAAACATGCCTTTTCTACGACGGCAAGGCTCACAAGATAGGCTCGGTCGACGTGGAAGTTTTTCCTAAGCCCGATAAGTATATGGACAAATGGCACTTTATTTCCGAAGACGGCAGGTTCGATATGACCATGACTCCCGTCTACGACCACCACGCCGACACCAACGTACTCAATATCGCCCGTATGCACTCTCATCAGGTACACGGTCTCTGGAACGGAACGGTAACTCTCGACGACGGCAAAGTTCTTAAAATACACGATATGTACGCGTTCTGCGAATACGTCGAAAACAAGTGGTAAGCCTCCTGATTTACCTTTTCAAAATCTAATAAAAAGGCTGTTAGAAACGTAAATTTTTAACAGCCTTTTTTAGTGGTTTTTATCGTATCGTCATTACTTGTTTGGTTTTGCTAACATCGGCAAAACCTATTCTTTGAATTCATAGATTATTCCCTATATTTTGCAATAACCTTCGGGGTTTACTATTATATCGCCTTTCGAGATGGCGTTTTCTATTACGGAGTCCACCCACTCGGTAGCGGATTTCGTTCTTTTCGGAACGTTGAACAGGCGGAAAACTTCCTTAATTAAGTCTTCCTTGTCGATATTGACGGCGGTTTCTATCGCGCACTTTGCGGCGGCGAGAATTTCGTCGGGATAAATCTTGGCGATTTCTCTCGGCACTCTTTCGTCCACGGGGCGGAACGTATTGACGGGTTTATCCACGTAAAAGACTTTGCCGTTTTCTTCCTTGCGGAAACTTTCGTATTCGGCTATATAAGCGTTAATCTGCGCGACGGCTTTTTTCGCGGTACGCGGCACGCAGTAGGCGGCGAGCATCTTATCGGTAAGATAGCCCGCTTCCATAGGCGATTCGGTTTCTATAACCTGTCTTATCTTAGTAAGTATCGCTTCTTCGTTTGCGAAATTCATTACGTAGTCCACGCCGCTCTTTGCCGACGGTTTTATATACAGACTCTTATAGACTTGCCTGTATCTTCCCATGGCTTCCTTGATAGTCTTCTTCGACACCACTTTCTTTTCGGTAAGGGTGGCGATAAGTTCTTTAATTTTGTTGATTTCGCGGCGGGGGTTATTGTAGTAATTGATACTCCAAAGGTTGTATGTATTCCAGCCGAGCTTTTTGAGTATCTTAGTCTGCATCGTTATTCTGTCCTTAACCGACTGTATGCGGGCGGTGTTTTCGCTGTCTATTATGATGGCTAATATATACTTATCCTTATCTCTCGGGTCTACTACCGCCACGTCTATCTTGAAGTCGGATACGCCTAAATTGCTTTCGCAAACCAAGCCCCTGTCTTTAAGGTCGCGGGCGACGTTTTCGCCGAGTCCTTTCGCCACGGAACCTGCATTATCGGCATCTATTGCGAGCATATCGGGACCCTTTTCCGCGTAATCTAGGAACGACTTAAAGGCTTTCACTCCCGCGCTGTCGGTGCGGTTAAGGTCTATCATATTGCCCGTTATCGAGCTGAACACCACCATCTCCGTCCTTGCTCTAGTAACGGCTACGTTAAGGCGTTTGTACCCGCCCTGCTGGTTAATCGGTCCGAAATTAAGCGACAGTTTTCCGTTGCCGTCGGGACCGTACCCTACGCTGAAAAGTATAACGTCGCGTTCGTCGCCCTGCACGTTTTCAAGGTTCTTTATAAAGAGCGGCTCGTCGCGTTCGAACGCAAGGTCGTCCAACCCCGCTTCGTGAATAGCGGCGGTAAGCTTATCTTCTATGTAGTTTTGCTGCGCCGTGTTGAACGTAACTATTCCGATGGAACGGTTCCGTTCGGCAGGGTTTTTAAGGCGTTCCAATACGTTCTTTATAAGGGCGTCGCCTTCCTTTTTGTTCTGCTTCGTTCCGCCCCTTTCGTAAACGCCGTCCACGTATACGAGACGAACTTTCGCGTTGAGTTCGTTCGGCGACGGGAAGGTAAGCAAGGTGTTGTGATAGAAGAAGGAGTTTGAGAAAGCGATAAGGCTTTCGTGATT
Source organism: Christensenella sp. UBA6420 (assembly GCA_002439705.1). Classification (GTDB taxonomy): domain Bacteria; phylum Bacillota; class Clostridia; order Christensenellales; family DTU072; genus CAG-1782. The sequence goes on along the minus strand of DJPE01000097.1, from coordinate 8,641 downwards.
GCTTCTGTAATGCCACAATAAGTGTCTTTCGGGCATACCGACGGCAAGGCAGTCGTCGAGTATACTTTCAAGGTCTTCCACTTCGTAATGGTTGTCGTCCTTGTAATCGGTGTGGAAGAACGACGTCGGCGGCAACTGTTCCGGGTCGCCTACTATAATGACGTTTTTACCCCTTGCTATCGCGCCCACCGCTTCGCAGGTAGGTACTTGCGACGCTTCGTCGAACACGACTAAATCAAACTTATCCCCTTCTATGTCGAGATATTGAGCTACGGAAACGGGACTCATAAGAATACACGGACAAGTCGCTTTGAGAATTTCCGGTATCTGCTTGAAAAGAGACCTAATCGTAGTCCCCTGCATATTCGTCTTTTCGGCGCGGTAAAGTATTACCCTTTCGAGATTGTGTTCCCCCGCCGTGTCGGTCTTCGGCAGGCGTGCGACGAGCGAATTGTAAATATCGGTACGGGTAAGTTTTTCGTACTCGTCGGAAAGGGTCTTGAATTTCTGCATCGTTTCTTCCAGCGTAAGCCCCGAAAAACGGCACAAAACTTCGTCGAGATACAGTTCGCTGCGGATAAAGTTGTAATAAACGCACTTCTTGAAACTGCGTAACACGTCTTCCGCCGTGATGGCTCCCGTAGAAAGCGGTTCCAGCACGAAATCGAAGCCTTCCTTTCCGCACCTTTCCACTATCGACTGATACCTGCACCAACTCGGAATATAGTCGATATTCTTTTCTATGTTGGTGACGTAATCTATCGTGGAATTTATTTCGTCCTTCTGATTTTTTCTGTTTATTCGGAACAGTTCCGAAAATCTTTCCTTTGCCGCAGTTTCGGTTTCGTACGCCCTTACGTAGTATTCCATAAGGATATGCGGTTTCTTTTCGGAAAGAATCCTGCAACGGTCTTCGAACTGCCTGTAATCGCAGTCGGCAAAAAGGATTTTCGCGCACTCGTAAAGTTCGTTTATCTTTTTTATCTCGTCGTCGAGTCTTTCGTCGGAAACGTCCATTCCGAACAAGTCTGCTATCTCTTTGCGACGATTTTTTATAATTTCGCGGTTTTCTTCGTACTTTATGAGCAGTTCGAAAAATTCCGTCCTGCCGTTTTTGTCAAGGTCGGCGGGCATAATCTTTTTTACGCTTCTCGGTATGAACAAAGGTTTAGCGCGGGCGGCTTTTACGTCGTCTATGCTTATCTTTTCGGGATATTTTCCGTAAACCTTTTCGTACCCGTCGGCTATCGACTTGCCGTGTCTGACCGCTTCGGAATAGGATTCCGCCACCCCCCTTGCGTTGTCCGCCGCGCGGGCGTTGACGAAAAATTTAACTACGTTTTTATCGTTAATAAGCGCGTCGGCTATAATATACAACGCTCTCAACTTTTCGCCGGTAAGGGAAATGGTACGCATATTGAACAAGGTCTGCAATTCTCTCGCGTATTGTTTAAGATGCTTCAATTCCATAAGGTAAACGGAAAGCATCGCGTCGGCGTCTTCTCTCCACTCTTCGCTGTAATCGAATTTGCCTATAAACTTAAAGGGGGACTTTTCTATATCTCCGCACTCTTTCGCGCGTAACGCAAGCTCGGTAAGCAAATCGAGATGCTTGTTAAAGGAAGTAAGCGTAAGTTTTTCGTAGAACGAATTATCTATCCTGAGGCAGTCGGGAGCGTCGGCGTTATCGAGATAAGCAAGCATCGCTTCGTACAGGGAAAAACCTAAATATCTCTTCCTGTGCATAGCGTTTATTTCCGAACTTAACTTATCCACGTCGGCGGCTATCTCTTCGCGTTTTTCGGCGGAGTCGTTTTCTCCTACGTCGGGCGTAAGGTTAAGAGTACGGATAATCTGCGACAATACGTCGGTCTTGTGAGTCTTGTCGGAATGAAGTTCCAGACAAAAATCTCCCACGCCTATATCTTTAAGCCGCTTATAAACGACGTTCAACGCAGCCATCTTTTCCGCCACGAAAAGGACTCTCTTTCCGCGGACTATGTTGTTCACTATAATGTTCGTTATAGTCTGCGACTTACCCGTTCCGGGCGGTCCGTGCAACACGAAAGAACCCCTTAACGAAGACGCAATGGCTTCGTACTGCGACGAGTCTGCGCTTATGGGTAGATACATTCCGTCTTTATCTATATACGCGTCGTCCGACGTCAGCGTTTCGTCGGCGGAACAACTACATTCGGGGTCAAGGCTGTTTCCGATAAGGGAACGGATAAGGGGCGACTCTTTCATTTTGTCTATATGAAGTCTTACGTCGTTCCACATAAGGTAGTTCGTAAACGACAGCGCGTTCATAAACACGTTGTCGGTAACAATCCACCCCTTACGGTCGGAAATTTCTTTCTTTATTCTCGCTACTACAGCCATAATACTGCTCGGGTCGGTCAAAGGTACGTTCCCGAGTCCACGCATATCGAGATTGAATTCCTGATATAAAAATTCGAGCAAGGTGCAGTTTATCTGAGCGTCTTCCACCGCTACGTCGGCGGTATACACGGGCGAAGCCACTCCCCTTTTCTTTATCGACACCGGAAACAGAAGAACGGGGGCGTACTTGAAACTGTCGTCGTCGTTTTCTCTCCACCTTAAAAATCCCGCGCAGATATAAAGACTCGAATCGCCCGACTCTTCCTGTAAGGTCTTGCCCTTTCTGAAAAGGTTAAGCAAGGTCTTTTCGTGTTCTTTACCGGAATACACCGTATGTAATTTTTTGTTAAGGTACTCGTATTTTACGTAATCTTTGAGCGGTTTAAGGGTTTCCGCGTCGTCGAAAGTAGCCGAATACTTCTCGTCGCCGTCCTTAACGTCGGAAGGACGGGGGTGGAAGGTAAACTGTTTCGCGTTCATAACGCTCTCGACGAAATCTTCCAGCGCGCAGGTAAGAACTTTAACCGCGGTGGCGGAAACTCGGAAATTGAGAAGACCGTTTCTTAAATCGAGTTCAAGCAATCGCCTTTCCCACTGCTTTTCTCTCGAATAAACGTTTTCGCCCGAAATGTCGGCGGAATATTCCTTGATTTTTTTCGGGGCTTTCGCCGTAACGTAGTCGGAACTTTCTATAAGGTCGTAGCCTGTTTCGGTCTTAACCCTGTTCGGCAGCGGTCTTACGCCCATTATTCTCGCCCGTTTTATATCGACGAAATAGTCTGCTAAGGCGGCTTTCTTTATAGCTACGCTTGCGTTTTTCTCGGCTTTTTCAAAGGATTCTCCGCCGTAAAGAGCGTCTACCGAGATTATCGACAGGTCATTCGAACCGAAACCTGTCTTTCCCGCTATTGCCGAAGGGTCGTCCGTCACTACGTCGTTGAAACACTGTTCGGTAAGAAAACACCCGACGTAAAATTTGCCGTCGACAGAACCTATAACGGGGTTGAAATCCGCCCCTTCCGCCATCGAAGCAAGCACGAGAGCAAGTTCCAGCGGCGTGGCTATCTTGCTGTCGAACACTTCTCCGAAATCGGTTATTATCGCGGTTTCCGCCGAAGCGGGGAGCTGTTGCCTTATAAATCCGTTTTCGGCAATGACGCTGTAACACGCCGCAAAATAGTTACGGACGGCGTTTTTACCGTTGTTGCCGTAGCCGTTGCCTTTATCGGACAAATGCCAGTCAACTAATTTTTTCTTAGCTAAATTTATGTACCTGTTTATATCCTGCGTACGCCTTACGAAAGTGGCTATGGATTCGGGATTAAGAAGATTACATTCGTTAAACGCCAGAACCGATACGTCCACGGTGCTTTCCGCCACGACTTCGCCGTCCACGACTACCCTTACCGTGACCGTTCCGTCCAGGTGCCTGTCCTGCGCCACCATAAAAAGCGGCGACAATTTCCCGAACGTGTCGAACCTTAAATTAGCCCTTGCCTGAAATACGTCCACTATTCTCTCTTCGGGAAGAATAAACGCGGGCGTAGAAGTCACTTCGACGACGACGTTTTCCACGTTCTCGGAAGAGTTGTTCTTTATATACAATCTCTGTATCGGCGAAATCCCGTTCTGAACCATATAGTAACCGATTTGCGCCGCGCAGTTTAAGTTTATCACGAATTTATCCGCCATATAAACTCCTTTATATAAGTAATAATCTATTATCAATAATACAACAAAACCGCCGACAAGACAACACCTATCGGGATTTTCTTAAAACTAAAACTACCCCGTTTCTTACTTTCCCGCAAAACGCGGCGACGATAAAAACGGCGTAAACTTGCTTGTCCACGCCGTATTTTCGATAATTTTTCAATCTATTCGGGTAAATTTTCCGCTCTCTTTACGAAATCGCCGCCGTCTGCGTCGCTCGGCATACGCCAGTCGCCGCGGGGGGACAAACAAATACTTCCTATCTTCACGCCGTCGGGCAGGCAGCTACGTTTGAACTGCTGACTGAAAAAGCGGCGATAGAAAGTGACGAGCCATTTCTTTACGGTAGCTCTGTCGAAATCCTTTTCGAACGCCTTGTTCGCAAGGAGATAAGTCTTTTCGGGAGTAAAGCCGAAACGGACGGTATAGTAAAGGAAAAAGTCGTGCAAAGCGTACGGTCCTACTATCTCTTCGGTCTGTTGAGCGATTTTTCCGTTTGCGTCGGGGGGGAGCAATTCGGGACTAATAGGGGTGTCGAGTATATCGGATAATACTTCCTTACTTGCGGCGAAGGAATCGGTTTCTTTAATTACGTCTATCATCCATCTTACGAGAGTCTTCGGTATACCGCAGTTTACGCCGTACATACTCATATGGTCGGCGTTGTAGGTGCACCACCCCAAAGCAAGTTCGCTAAGGTCGCCAGTGCCTACGACTAAGCCGCCTATCTTACCCGCATAGTCCATAAGGACCTGCGTCCTTTCTCTCGCCTGACTGTTTTCAAAGGTAAGGTCGAACTTGTCTTTATCTTGCCCTATATCCTTAAAATGTTGAATTACGGCTTCCTTAATCGGTATTTCGAGATACGTTACTCCGAGTTTCTGCATTAAGGTAATGGAATTGTTATAGGTCCTGTCGGTAGTCCCGAAACAGGGCATCGTTATTCCCACGACGTCGGTAAGGGGTCTTCCGCTTCTCTTCACCGCTTCCGCGCACACGAGTAAAGCAAGGGTCGAATCGAGTCCGCCGCTTACGCCTATCACGGGACGGGCACGCGTGACGTCCATTCTCTTTTTAAGTCCCATTACCTGCATTTCGAAAATTTCCATACACCTTTCGGCTCTGTCCTTTTTACTGCTCGGCACGAAAGGTAGTTTCGCTACCGTAAGGTAACGTAAATCGTTTTCTCTCTGTGCGCACGGAAGAGCGATTTCTCTCACCGCTCTGTCACTGCCGTACACGGCGTAACACTCCGAAAAGGTTTTTATTTTCAGCCTGTCGGTTCTTATCTTACCTAAATCGACGTCGGCGTACAGAACGTAATCGCCGTCTATCGTCTTCTCGTTTTCGGCGACTATTCTGCCGTTTTCGCAAATCATCGAGTGACCCGAAAAAATAAGGTCGGTCGTAGACTCGGAACAGCTCGACGAAGAGTACGCGTATATACATAATTGCGCGGCGGAATGTTGCGACACGAGAGTCCGCCTGTAATTTCTCTTAGCGATAATTTCGTTACTTGCCGAAAGGTTAAGGATAACTTCCGCTCCGTTAAGAGAAAGTATCGCGCTCGGCGAAATCGCCGCCCAGATATCTTCGCACACTTCCGTTCCGAAACGGAAAAATCCCGCGTCGAACACCAAATCGTTTCCTATCGGCACGGGGGTAGCCTGTATATCGGATATTCCGAGAGAAGTGCAACTTACGGTCTTTTCTTTAAGTTCCGCTCCCGAAGAAAACCATCTGCGTTCGTAAAACTCGTTGTAGGTAGGGATAAAGGTCTTGGGAATAAGTCCGTACAAAACGCCGCTTTTTATAATCGCAGCCGCATTATATAACTTGCCCTTGACGTCTACGGGAAGACCTACGGCAAGAATAGCGTCCATTCCGTTACTCTTTTCTATAATTTCTTTCAACCCTTTTTTCGCTTCGTCGAGAACGGTGCGTTGAAAGAACAAATCGCCGCAACTGTAACCCGTCACGCAAAGCTCGGGAAAAAGTATTATCTGCGCTTTGTTTTTATCGGCTTCGTAAGCCTTTTCTAATATGTTTTTTACGTTTTTTTCGACGTTACCTACGGCAACTTCGGGCGACGCCGTTGCTATTCTCAAAAAATCGGACATTTTGCTCCTTGTCAAGTTATCTCATATTTATTTATGGGAAAATTATAACATTTTTATTTCCGCAATACAACTGTTTGCGATTTTCTCGGAAACTGTTTCTTCTCGGTAAAATTTTCTTTACTAAATTATTAAAAATAATTGACTTAGTTTTCGGAATTGACTATATTGTAGGCGAAAAATACGTTACTTTGAGTAATAAGGGAAATATGAGACACAACGCCGCTTTAAGCAACGATTATTTCGGACGGGAAAAGATATCGAAAGTTCTTCTGAAAATCGCCCCGCCCGTTATGTTCAGTCAGCTTATACAGTCTTTCTATAACATAGTGGACAGTTTTTTCGTAGGCAAATTTTCTAACGACGCTCTTACCGCTCTGTCGGTTATATACCCCTTGCAGCTCGTTATTATCGCTTTGGCGGTAGGTACGGGTGTGGGCGTAAACACCTATATGGCTAGTAAATACGCTCACGACAAGACGGAAGACGCCGAATACGCGGCGGGTACGGGAACTATTCTTGCCGTCGTTACGTGGGCGATTTTTGCGTTGTTGTCCTTTTTTACTATGCGGCCGTACGTATTGACGAGCGCGTCGGAAGAAGCGGCGATAGAATACGCCGTAACCTACGGCAATATCGTGTGCATAGGCAGTTTAGGTAGTTTTCTCGAAGGAAACTTCACCAAGGTTCACCAAGCCAAAGGCAATATGCGCAGACCTATGACAGCGCAGGTAGCGGGAGCGGTCGTAAACATCGTTCTCGACCCCGTTATTATCTTCGGCGTGGGCAAAATTCCGTCTCTCGGCGTGGCGGGAGCTGCGATAGCCACCGTTATAGGGCAGTTTTCTTCCGCGATAATAGTCTGTTTCGGCGCGATTAAAAAGCCGCCGAAAATTAAAAGAATGTTCCACTATATAAAGCGTATCTATTTTTACGGATACTCTTCTATTTTAATGCAACTCCTTTTCACCGTATACATAGTCGCCCTTAACGTAATTCTGAAAAAGTTTTCCGACGCGGCGGTCACCGTACTCGGACTCTATTATAAGCTACAAAGTTTCTTCTTTATTCCGCTGTTCGGTCTGCAAACCTGTATAGTTCCCGTCCTTAGCTACAACTACTCGGCGGAACTCTACGACCGCTGCAAAAAGATAATGAATTTGACTTATCTAATTTCGTCCGTATTTATGATAGCGGGTATGATATGCTTTATCTTCTTCCCGATACCGATGATAAAAATCTTCTCTTCGAGCGAAGAAGTATTTTCTATCGGAAAAATCGCTTTCCCCATAATCGGTTCTGGCTTCATTTCCGCAGTGTTCGGACTCATTATGCCCACCTTTTTCCAAGCCATCGGAAAAGGTAAAGAAAGTACGTTCCTGTCCCTTTTAAGACAAGTTTTTTGCCTTATCCCCATATTCTGGGCGTTCTCCTTGCTTGGACTTAACTATACCTGGATAGCCTTCCCCGTGTCGGAAACAATAACCGGCGTAGTCGGACTTATTATGTACCTGCTTCAAATAAGAAAGTGGAAAAATACGCCCGTACACCCCATTCTCCGCGACGCATCGCCCGAAAATGCTATTGCTTCGCAACCCGAAACTTTACCCGCCGCTACTATCGGAAATCAAACCGAAAACTTAACCGAAACCCCGCGTAACGACGAAAAATAACCTTTTTTATACGGCGGAAAGAAAAATACTATTAAAATAAATATCCTTAAATAAAAATTACTCGTCTTCGCTCATATCGAACAAGTCGTTCGGCGTACATTCGAGCACTTCGCACAACGTCTGCAACGTCTTAAACTTTATTCCGTTCGTTTCGTTGTTCATAATCTTGTTAAAATTCTGATAGCTTAACCCAAGGCGAATATAAAGCCAATACTTCGTCTTACCCTTTTCTTTCAGAATTTCATACAACCGTAATTTCATATATCACCTGTACATTATCGAATGTGTACAGTATATCTTATTCTTATACTTGACTAATAGACACCTGCAATATATAATGTATGCATTAGATATATTTCAGGAGGGACATAAATGAAATATTGTACCAGATGCGGACGTCAGATTTTAGACGACGCGGTAATCTGCCCCAATTGCGGTTGCGAACAAGAAACGCAAAGACAAAGAAGCAACGAAACCAACGGCATGGCTATCGCGGGGTTTGTTTGTTCGTTCTTTTTACCGTTACTCGGTTTGATATTCGGCGGAATCGGACTAAAAAAAGCAAACGAAACGGGTCAAGGTAAAGGATTATCCGTAGCGGCGATTATTATATCGCTCGTTTGTCTTGTTCCTGGATTACTGATACTGAAAGCAATCTTTTTGGCATTGCTCTCTTTATAAAATTTGCATTATTACAAAACACGATATAGCCGCTCCGGAAAGGGGCGGTTTTTTGTATAACAAAAACCCCACGAT
>DJPE01000049.1 GCA_002439705.1 Christensenella sp. UBA6420 | reverse complement strand
ACCATTGAACTACACCCGCATAGTATTTGTTGCCAAAGGTCATTTTTGAAACTACTAAATTATAATCAATGTCAGACCGTTTGTCAACAAATTTTAGCCTATTGTTTATATTTTTTATTCTTCTTTATCGTCCGAGCCGTACCCTACGCTTTTTTCTTCCGATTTTTCTCCGTTTCCTTCCGCTTTCTTATTTTTATCGCCGCAAGAACCGAATTCGAATTCGAGCTTTTCGGTTATTTTCGTTTTCTTCGCGGCTGCAAGCAGAACTTCCGACAGTATCACGCTGAAAAGCCCTTGTAAGCAATTCCCCGGTACTCCCGTCAAGGCTACCGCCGCGCTCCCTTTCATTATCGTGGACGCTACGAAATACCCCGCTACCATAACGATAGCTCCGATTATGGCGGATATTCCCGCCGATACGTATTCGTTAAGTTTCGTTTTCTTGAAGAGTCTGAAAATCAACGCTACGAGCAGACCTTCTATTCCCTTTATTATAAAGGTAGGCAGTATCCAATGCGGATACCCAGATATAAGGTCGGCAAGACAGCTCCCCAGTCCGCCCGCGATAAATCCCGCTATCGGGCCCAACGTTATTGCCGCGAACATTACTATCGTGTCCCCTACGTTTACGTACCCTTCCGTCGCTATCGTAGGTATTTTTATCGCGAAAGTAGCCACCGTCGTAAGAGCGGTAAGAACTGCTATCGTCACTAATTTTTTCGTGGAAAACTTCGTTTTCATACGCTTCGCTCCTTATTTTTCTTCAAGCAAAAGCGTACGCATAAAACGCCGCGCGACAAAATATTTACGCCTGCGTTCATAGAAGCGTTCGGATATTCTTCACAAAAAAGCGAAAAAATATAGTCGGAACACTTTTTGCGTTTCTCTCCCGTTCAGACTTTACTGGCGGTTGCGGAATCTCACCGCATCGACTGCCGGGGCTGTCGGACTCGTCCGCTTAAAGCGGCATTACCTCCGGTCGGAATACTCCTGCCCAAAGAAACATTTTATTTAGTTTATACGCCGATTATACATCTTTCGGTATCCCGTGTCAAATAGTTTTATTTTTTTCTCTATTTAATCATAAAGAGAATTTATCCCCTTGACGTATTCGAAAAACTCTTCCGCAACGGGCGTCGGCGATACGATTTTCATATCCTTTCCGAATTGACAAACCCACCCGAAAAACTGATTGCTTACCTGCACGGAAGTAATAAGTTCGGTTTTTCCTTTTTCCACCGCGGCAAGATGCGCGTCTTCTCCGAACTTGTCCAGAACGGAGTCGATAAGTTTGTTATCGAAAATAATCTTAACCCTTTCCGTCCTGCCTACGAACATTCCGAACAGCTCTTTTTTCCGCTTCGTAAGGTCGTACTTTTTCATATCCTTAGGCAAAACCCTTTCTTCGCCTTCGACTACGACGTTTTCCATTCTGTCTATCCTGTAATACGCCGTGTTATCGTACTTTTCGTTGTAACTCGCAAGATAGTAGTTGTCGTTATTGAAAACGGTCGCGTAAGGATTAACGACGTATCTCTGTTTGTTCTTACGGAAGATTTTTTGCTTTTTCGCATTGTAATCGAAGTAAAAAAACGATACCTTCCGCCCTTCGATTATCGCCCTTTCTATCTCGTTTACCGAATAGAAAATCTGCTCGTTGGTGTGCTTCGCCGTGTTGAAATTAACTATGTTGTTTTTAAGAAGCTCCGCCCTGTGACTTCCGCCGAGAGCGGCGATTTTATCGACGAGTACCCCCGTCTTCTTCGGCGTAATGAACCCCGCCGCCTGCACCGCGTCCATAAGGATATGCAATTCGGGCACGTCGAAACTTCTGTCCGCTATGCAATACCTGTTCGGCTTGCCAGGACTCTTCTCGCAAAGAACTTCATACCCGAACTCGTTAAGTACGTCAATGTCGTCGTACAACGTTCTCCTGTCGCAGTCAATCCCCTGCGCCGCCAACTTCGCGATAACTTCCGGCGTGGAAATATAATTGTCTTCGTCCGAGTCCTGCCTTAGTATCTCCAACAACTTAACCAACCTTATCTTGCATGCCTTTTCCTGTTTCACTTTACCCCCGCAAAAATGAGTTTATTTATCTACATAATAACACATAAACGCTTAATTGAAAACGTTTTATCAAAAAACGGGACATTGCAGTCCCGTTTTTTCGATTTTGGTTTGCTATTATTATTCCCATTCGATAGTTCCCGTGGGTTTCGGGGTAAGGTCGAACAGGACTCTGTTTACGCCTTTGACTTCCTTGACTATGCGGTCGGTTATTTTATTTAATAAGAAATACGGAACTTCTTCCACGGTTGCGGTCATGGCGTCGACGGTGTTTACCGCGCGGATTATGACGGGATAGCCGAAAGTGCGTTCTCCTTCGTAGGACACGCCGACGGATTTAAGGTCGGGGATTACGGTAAAGTACTGCCATACTTTGCCGGCAAGTCCGTTCTTTGCGAATTCTTCTCTTAAAATTGCGTCGGATTCTCTCACCGCTTCGAGTCTGTCGCGGGTAATAGCTCCCGTGCAACGAACGCCGAGTCCGGGTCCGGGGAAAGGTTGACGGAATACCATATTGTCGGGAAGTCCAAGAGTCTTTCCCACTACTCTTACTTCGTCCTTAAAAAGAAGTTTTACGGGTTCGACAAGTTTGAATTTAAGGTCTTCGGGAAGTCCGCCCACGTTGTGGTGCGCTTTAACTCCCTTGCTTTCGAGAATATCGGGATAAATCGTGCCCTGCGCCAAAAATTCTATATCGGAAAGTTTGCGGGCTTCTTCTTCGAATACTCTTATAAATTCCGCGCCGATTATCTTACGTTTGGTTTCTGGATCGGTTACGCCTGCCAATTTATTAAGGAAACGGTCCACCGCGTCTACGTAAATAAGGTTTGCGTCCATCTGATTGCGGAACACTTCTATTACCTGTTCGGGTTCGCCTTTTCTTAATAAACCGTGGTTGACGTGCACGCAAACGAGATTTTTTCCTATCGCTTTTATAAGTAAAGCCGCCACGACCGACGAATCAACGCCGCCCGACAACGCAAGCAGAACTTTCTTGTCGCCCACTTGTTCTCTTATCGCGTTAATCTGTTCGTCGATAAACGCCTGAGCGAGCTCGGCGTCGTTTATTCTTTTCATGCTTTCGGGTCTTTTATCCATAAATCCTCCGTTTTTTATATGGGTAATTATTTCTATCTATCGTTTTTATATTATCAAAAATTCACCGAAAAGTCAACGATGGAGCGTCCCATGCACATTGCTTTACGCCGCAAAAAAATCAACGCACCTGTGCCACTCCTGCGTCCCTTGTACGTTGTTTTACGTCGTAAAACGATTTTATCGGCGTACAAACGTCGATAAGTCGTAAAACTACGCTTTCAGACAAAAAAATAAACGATCCGAACGACCGTTTACTTAAAAAGATGGTCTGGGTAAGAAGATTTGAACTTCCGGCCTCTTGAACCCCATTCAAGCGCGCTACCAAACTGCGCCATACCCAGTTGCGTGAATTATTATATCCCTTTTTTCCGTCGCTGTCAACGGAATAACTTAAATTTATCGGCAAAAAATACTTTCCGCCGTTCAGGTTCGGATTATCTTGTTTATAAACGCGAAGAAAGAGACGAACCACCGTCCCTTTCTTCGTTTTTCGTTATTTTACACTAAAAATCCTTGCTTTTGCATGCTGATTACCTGCAAGTTGACCTGTTGGATAAATTCCTTGTTGGTCTTGGTCTTCACCATCATGTTGAGTAAGTTTTCGGTCGCGTCGGCGCTTTCTCCGCCCGCGCTCAATATCTTACGCACAGCCCAGATACCCTGCAATTCGGTCTGGTCGAGAAGGAGCTCTTCCCTTCTCGTTCCGCTGCGGTTCAGGTCGATCGCCGGGAAAATTCTCTTTTCGCTGAGTCGTCTGTCAAGATGAATTTCCATATTGCCCGTTCCCTTAAACTCTTCGTAAATTACGTCGTCCATTCTGCTGCCCGTATCGATAAGCGCGGTGGCTATTATGGTAAGGCTTCCGCCGTTTTCTATATTTCTTGCCGCGCCGAAAAATCTCTTCGGACTGTGCAAGGCTCCCGGGTCGATACCGCCCGAAAGGGTTCTGCCCGTTGGCGCTATGGTAAGGTTGTACGCTCTGGCAAGACGCGTAAGACTGTCCATTAAGATTACGACGTCTTCGCCCATTTCCACAAGGCGTTTCGCTCTTTCGAGTACGAGTTCCGCCGCCTTAGTGTGATGCTCGGGCATTTCGTCGAAAGTGGAGTATACCACTTCCCCGTCAATCGACCTTTGCATATCGGTGACTTCTTCGGGGCGTTCGTCTATGAGAAGAACTATAAGACGAGCGGCGGGGTAATTGGTGGAGATACTGTGAGCTATTTTTTTAAGCAAAGTCGTCTTACCTGCCTTAGGCGGAGAAACTATCATAGCTCTCTGTCCTTTGCCTATCGGAGCTATCAGGTCGATGGAACGAATAGCGAAATCGTTGCTTTGTCCGGGAATTTCGAGTCTGTATCTTACGTCGGGATAAATCGGCGTAAGGGTATCGAAATTCGCTCTTTTGGGCATCTGGTCTACGGGTATATCGTTTATAGTAAGCACGTTTACCACGCCTGCCGGTTTGTTCTCGCAAGTCTGACGGGCTTCGGCTCTGACCTTGTCGCCTTTCCTTAATCCGTATCTCTTTATCTTCTGCGCCGCGACGTAAGCGTCGTTTACGCCCGACTCGTAATTCTGCGCGCGGAGAAATCCGTATCCGTCGGGCATTATTTCGAGTATGCCTTCTTTAAGCTCCAGCGCTATTTCGCTCTCGTCGACGGGAGCGGTCGCGTTTTCGTTCTGGGCGGGTTCTTTGTCGAAACGCTCTTTGTTATAATTGTCCTTATTATAGTTGTCTTTATTATCGAAACGCTCTTTGTTGTAACCGTCTTTATTGTCGCTGCGACCGTAGTCGTATCTTTTCTTCAAGAGCGGCTTATTAAAGTTTCTTTTTCCGTCGGAATAATATCTGTTTTCCTGGTTTCCGTCGAAAAAAACGCTTTCTTTTTCGGTATTTTTTTCAACGGTTTTTTCGGGAGCTTTGGCGGGTTCTTTTTCGGCAAAATCGGAATTTCCGTNNGTCGTCGAACGCTCCACCTACGTTGGAAGTAAGCCCGTAAAGAATCCTTAACTGTTCTTTATCTATATACGGCTTATCGTCGGAACTGCTTTTTTTCGCGGGCGCGGGCGGCGTGGTCTGTATAGTCGCTCCGCTGTCGTTAAATACGAGATACCCTTGTTTCGGCGGTCTGCCTTTACCCCTGCGAACGGGTTGAGTCGGGGCGTCGGTTCCCGCGGCGGGCGCGGATTTGCGTTCTTCTCTCTTAACCAGAATGCTGTCGATAAGGTCGGCTTTGTTCTTCGTCGTCGGAGATTCCACTCCCGCTTCTCTCGCTATGATACGAAGGGCGTGTATCGACAACGCGGCAAAGTCTTCTCTGCTATAATTGTTCAGGTCCATTAAAAATAATTCTCCTCCATAAGGAATAGTAATAGTCGATTTTATAAAAGTTTCAGGAAATGCGTCCGTTCGGACAGATACCTTTTTGAGCCGCATATACTCGTCTCAAATAAGTTTTTTACGTTTCTATATTACATTATTTTAAGAGCGTTGTCAACATCTTATCTTATGTAAAATAGACTGTCAACGTCCGTCGATTTTTTGCGATAAAGACTTATTCTCGCCTGCTCGTCGATAAAAATTTTCACGAGAACACATCTCACTCCGCCAACGCCCTTATAACCGAAAGCACTTCTTCTGAAACGTTGCTCGGGTCGCTTACCACCACGTCTGACGGGTGGTTACTTAAAAGCGTGACGATAAGGTCGGCGTCGCTCTCGCCGAAAAAAGGAACGACCGCGATTGCGGTATTCGTAAGCTCTCTGTATAACTCTTTCCGCGGAGAAATAACTATCGTTTCCGCAAAAGTATCCCCTATACCCAACAAAAATATACATAAGGCGAAAACTTCTTCCCTGTCGTGGCACTGAACGTACAGTTTTTTCGTAAGTTTGGCTAAATTTTTCCAACCGTCCTTTATATGCGATATGCTGAAGTTATAAAATCCGTCGATATTTTTTATTTCGTTTTTCCTTACCGCGGAAGACACGTTTTTTAAGTCTTCGTCGGCGTCCAACCCTATCGCCGAACCGATAAGAGCGTAAAACGCCCCGTCCTTTTCTTGTACGTCGGGAAACGCCTTCATAAGCTCGTTAAACTTATAAAAATTGCATATCAGTGCGCATATTATACAATCTTCCGTCGCTTTGTCGCACACGAAAGCGTATTCAGTCTTGCCGCCGCGAGCTGTCTTTTCAAAATAAATGTGCGATTTTCTGAAAACTTTTTCTATATACTCTTCTTTTCTTTCGTCGCCGTCGAACTCTATTACTTTTCTTTCCATACCAGTAGTATATGTAAGTCCGAGAACAAATATTATGACCTTAATGCGTCTTTTCGACGCATTGCCTGATTGCAACGTAGCAAAAAAACCGCCGACAAAAGCCGACGGTTTCGCATTTTGTTATTTTTCGGATAAAAATTTACATCTTTTCGGTCTTGTTTTCGCCCGTTCTCACGTTGAACGTAAGTCTGTACTTTTCGCCGTTTTCCGTGTAGTCTATCGCTATTACGTCGGCGGAAACGTAATTCGCGTCGGTGACTTTTCTGCCCGTCGGACGGAAAGCCTTTTCTACCATTCTTCTTTGTTCCGCGTCGTATCCGCCCACGTTGTCGGAGACGAAAAGGACGTTCCCGAGCATGGAGTTGATCGTGGCGAGCAATTTCCTTTGTTCGTCGGTAAAATCGAGTCGGGAAGTACGCAAAGCGAGTTTGTCTTTCGCCTTTACGTCGTTTTCTCTACAATAGAACACGTCGGGGTCGTTGCCGAAGGCTCTGCCGTCGAGATGTCTTCTGAAAATGGTGTTGTTTATCGCGCAACGGGTGCTGAAAAGTTCCTGATTAGTATGTTTCATATACCACGGGTCATAGAAAGTTTTGCCCATGTCGCAAGAAATACGGCAGAAATCGACCTTCCCGAACGCAGGGAACAACGGCACTCCGCATCCTAAGAATATTTTATCACCCAACACTTCTCTCAAAAAGTCCATGGCTTCGGTCATTATCTGCCCGCGGCTCTTGTTCCTTCTCGGCGAGCGGCATATAGAATAAAGGAAGTCGAGTTTTACCATATCGAAGCCCCATTCGTTGAACACGCAGTTAAAGAAGTCCTTAATATATTCAGCTACTTCGGGGATATAGAAATCCATAGTATACGCTCCGCCCCAGCCGATGCTGCCCATCTGGAATTTTCCTTTCTCGTCTTTTATGAACCATTCGGGGTGTTCCTTTACGACGACCGAACTCTTCTGCGCGTTAAACGGAGCGAGCCATAACCCCGCCTTGTATCCTTTACCGTGAATTTTGTCCACGAGATACTTCATTCCGTGGGGGTATTTATCTTTCTTGACCGTCTTCCAGTCGCCTACCGCCGTCTGATAACCGTCGTCTATCTGGAATATATCCGCCTTGTCTCCGAGAGTGGCGAGTCCGTCTATATCTCTCGAAAGTATTTCTTCGGTAATTCCGCCGTAATAGTTGTACCAGGAAGTGTATCCCGTCATTCTCTTATATTTCGGTTTCGGAATCTGCAAAGCCGCAAAATACGCGTCGAATACTTCGTCGTAGCCCCCTTCCGTCGTATACAAATCGAACAAAGGATATTCCTTATTTATAGCGACCCCTTCCACGTCTTTCTGAACCGAGATTTTACCCGCGTTCATATCTGTGTGAAAAACGGTATAACCGTATCTTTCCGTCATCGTGCCGAAAAGAGTGAGTTTTCCTTCTCTTTTTATATATGTATAGGAATAACTGTGAAAACAGCCCTTTTTGCGGTTGTATTTCTGGAAATCGTAATCGCCGAACATAGCGCAAAAATTCCTTACGGGCGGATATTGTCCCAAACCAACAAGACCTTTCTGCACGTCGTTTTTATCGTATTCTCTCGACGTAGTCCAGGACTGATAACCGTTTACATAAAACTTATCGCCGTCGGCATAAGCGTAATCGAAATCAATATATGCGTTAAATAATTCTATTTCGCGTTTCGGAATTATTTTCAAAGCCAATCCGTCGGCAGTTCTCGTCACTTCGGTGGAATAAAGTTCGTTTTCCGCTCCGACTGCGGTTTTCACAACGCCGTTTTCTTTATACTGTAAAGAAAAATTAAAGTCTTTTATCATTTTGCCCTCCGCACGTTTTTGTTATATTTTAACATACAATTTTCCCTTATTCAATACGCTTTTCCGTTTTCGCGATGAAAAATCCCGCCGAAATCCGAACAGCCTGACGCTTTTTCCCGCCCGTGACCCGAAAACTTTTCCTGAAATCAATAAAACGGACTACTTCCGCCCCGTCCCAAGGAAAAAACCTAAGGTTTCGGGCTTCGCTCGTCGGAACGGAACGTTGACAAATGTATATAAAATTGATATAATTTCTTATCGAGGTAAAAAATGAAACTAAAGAAGTTCTTTATCCGTCACAAAGTTACGGCGTGGACGATAACCGCGATTTTTGCGGTGATACTCCTCTTCGTCTTGCTCTGTATATCAACATACATTCCCAAATCACCCGACACCGATTATTCTTCGGATGCCTGCTTAAATAACCCGTACATACAAAGTACGCCTTTGATAAGCGCGCACAGAGCGGGCAGAAATCTCGCCCCCGAAAACACTATGGCGGCGTTCAGAGCGTGCTTTGAAAAAAACAACGAATACATGGTCGATATTCTCGAATTCGACCTGCACATAACGAAAGACAAACGCCTTATCCTACTCCACGACGAAACTCTCGACAGAACGAGCGACTGCAACGAAGTGTTCGGCGAAAAGAACGTTAAACCGCAGAATAAAACGCTTTCGGAGCTCAAACAGTATAATATGGGTTACAATTTCACTAAAAACGGAGAATATATTTACCGCGGAGAGAATGCAGATCTTACATATTGCAGGATAGTTTCGTTGGAAGAAGTTCTCGACTACCTGAGAGTTCAGGAAGACGTTTGGAAAAAGCAGTTCAACTATATAATAGAAATAAAAAACGACGGCGAACTCGGAAACGAAGCCATGCGGATACTGTATGACGCAATGATAGAATACGGTATCCTTAACCGCACCGTGGTAGGAACGTTCAATAAGAGCGTATCGGAATATATTGACGAACATTGCCCCGACGTAATCCGTTCGGCGGGAATTGCTGAAGTTCTTGACTTCTACTTTTCCTGTATGTTCAACGTAGACCTCTCTGAAAAGAACGTAAAATACAAGGTTCTGCAAATTCCCTACAAGACGTTCGTAATAAATCTCGGCAAGAAAGCCATCATCGACTACGCCCACAAATACGGCATCGCGGTGCAATACTGGACTATAAACAAAGCCAAAGACATTCAGGCTTTGACCGAAATGGGAGCCGACGCCATAATAACCGACGACCCAAAACTTGCATACAATTTAATTCGCGGCAATAAATAATCGCCGCTATATACAAAGGAGCAAAAAAGATGAAAAAGTTATGGAACGAATTCAAGACGTTTATTAACAAAGGCAGCGTCATCGACCTTGCCGTAGGTATGATAATCGGTTCCGCCTTTACCGCCATCGTAAATTCCTTGGTGAACGGTATTCTGAAACCGCTTATAAACCTTATTCCCCTTTCGCCCGACGGAACGGGCTTGCAGACGGTGCTCAGAGCCCCCGTCGTCGACGCCGGCGGCAAAGTTATTTCCGAAGCCCTTATCTTAGACTGGGGCGGCGTCATATCGGCAATTATTACCTTCTTCGTCACCGCATTGGTACTCTTCGCCATAATCAAAGGCATCAACAAACTGAAAGAAGCAGGCGAAACCGCCACGCACAAAATCACCGATATGGCTAAACACGAACACGACAAGAAAAATCATGCTAAGGAAGAAGTCGCGGCAGAATCCGCCCCTGCGGAAACCGTAAAAGGGCCCGTAGCCGAACCCGCTACCGAAGCAGTCGCCGAAACGGTGGAAGAAAAAATAGCCGCCGCTACCGAAGGCGAAACCGTTTCTCCGAAAGTAGAAGCTCTGCTCGAAGAAATCGTAGCTCTTCTCAAAGCACAGAAAGACTAATTAAAAACACTACCTTATGCAAAAATAACCGACGCCTTTCGACGTCGGTTATTTTTTCAGACGATAGTAAATCGTCTAAATACAAAAGGCTCGCGGAGTAATTCCGCAAGCCTTTTATTCGCCTAAACAGTTTATTGACCCTCGTATAATTAAATAGTAGTAGTTTTTAACGTTCCTCTCCAAGAACGGCATAAATCTGCTATACTGTAAGAAGATACTGTGGATCAGTTTTTCTCACCTACCGCAAGACGGTTTTTCGGAGGCTCTGACCACAGTCTCTTTGTCTGTTTGTTAATCAGTTAGTTTCCGCTCGACGGATTATAAAGAACGAGGTTACAACCGCAAAGAGTTATGTGGTATCTTCACGCAGTATCAATAATTTTACAAAGGAGTAACTCTCATGATCTATGTTGGTATCGACGTTTCCAAAGATAAGCATGATTGCTGTATCTTATCTTCCGACGGACAAGTCCTTGTAAAACCGTTTTCTATTCTCAATAATCTCGACGGTTTTAATTATCTTTACTCGACTATCTGTTCTTATGAAGAAAATTCAGATAAAATAAAAGTAGGACTTGAAGCCACCGGACATTACAGTTTTAACATTTTGTTCTACCTGCTGGATAAAAATCTGAATTGTTTCCTCTTCAATCCTTTACACTCTAATCTCTTCCGTAAATCTCTCACCCTCAGAAAGACCAAGACGGATAAGGTAGACTCTGTTGTTATTGCTAAAATGCTTTTGTCTGAGGTGGATTCTAAGCCCTACTCAAAAGCATTATATCACAATGAACAATTAAAGTCACTTTCTCGTTATAGATTTTCTAAAGTTCGTGAAAGAGCCGTCTTAAAACAGCAACTTTCGAGATTAGTAAATATCTTGTTCCCCGAACTGGAAAAACTCGTCCCTTCTTTACATATAGCTTCCGTTTATGCGCTTTTAGAAGAATTTCCGTCTGCTTCACTGGTTGCCTCTGCCCATTTAACAAAGATGACTAACTTGTTATCGGCTTCTTCAAAAGGGCATTACAAGAAAAGTAAGGCTATCGAAATCCGTAATGCCGCTATCTCTTCAATCGGTTCCGTTATGCCTGCTAAATCCTTAGAATTAAAACATACCATTCATCTCATCCGTATCCTTTCCGAAGAAATCAACGAAATCGAATTGCATATTCAGGAAATCTTAAGCGAAATCCAATCCCCAATAACCTCAATTCCCGGTTTGGGATTTCGCATGGCTGCTGTAATTCTTTCCGAAATCGGCGACTTCTCCAGATTCGATTCTCCGGATAAAATTCTCGCTTTTGCGGGTATTTCTCCGTCAACTTACCAATCCGGCAAACTTGACAACGCTTATGCCCACATGGAGAAACGGGGTTCCCGTTATTTGCGCTACGCACTTTACAATGCCGCTATCTATGTTTGTAATTGGGACAAAACATTTGCCGATTATCTGCATAAGAAGCGTTCCGAAGGTAAACACTACTACGTCGCCATTTCGCATGTAATTAAAAAACTCGTGCGCGTTATTTATCATCTCCAACTAACCGGAGATATTTATAAAACCGTCGTTTAACACTTCCTTTTTTT
>DJPE01000073.1:629-15323 GCA_002439705.1 Christensenella sp. UBA6420 | reverse complement strand
TGCTTGCCCTCTTTCGAGAAGAACAAGGACATCATTCTGTCGCAATCGTCGGGATTTGACGGCGGACCGAAAAGTATATTCATCGGCTCGCGCTTGCGGATGCGAATGACGCACGCCGTCGTATCGTCGCCCGGTTTCTCTCCATAGAGTTTGTTGCACTCGTCGACGAGTATGGTGGAAAGCGTTTTTGCGGTGTATCCCACCATGCTGATGCTTTCCATAAACGAGATTATGTCTTCTCTCTTCCAACCAAAATTGTAAGAGATGCCGAGCCCTGCGTGCGGACAGCCGTCGCTCATAAGAACGAACAGGTCGTTTTCAAACAGGGTCACGGTTGATTTGTAGATTTTTTTGCCACCGATTATCATCTCCGTGCGCGGATACTCGTAGTTTTGTCCGTCGCGCAAAAGAATGATTTGCGGATTGTCGTATTGAATGAGTTCGGCTTCTCTGTTGTTAACAAGATGCACGATTGTGAACGTCGAATACGCAACGCCGCGCACCGAGCATATCGGCAACGTAGCGGCAATCGTCTCGACGCAATCTTCGAGCGTCAAACCTTCCGCCATCATAGTGGAAATAATCTTGCTCGTGAGCGTCGAAAGTATGCTCGCCTTAACGCCGCTGCCCAGTCCGTCCGCAAGCACGACGACCGTCGAATCCTCGCTTTGATGAACGACGTCGACGTGGTCGCCGCACAACTGCTCGCCGACGTGATTTATGCTTTTGTAGCCGATGTCGGCGCAAAGGTCATTCATCTTTTATCGACTCCTTGAGTTTTGTAAGTGCGATTTTGGTTTCCGCCGCGGTTTCACCGAGCAAGGACGCGATTTCCTGAACGATGCGCATTTGCTTGTCTACGACTTTGTCTGCGGTTTCGATGGTTTGCTTCGATATATTTTCTTTCTTTTCTCTCTCTTTTTCCTCGTCGGTTATGTCGCGCATAATGCCGATATAGAGGTGATTGTCGGTGTCGTAAACGACGGTGAGTTCGACGTATCTTTTATATTCCGCAAGATAAACCCTGCGATTGTGCACGTTAAACCTCGTTTTCTGCACTTCATAGAAAACTTTGGGATCCATAATGCGCACGACGTGTTCGCCGAGAACGTCGCTTGCCGAGCGGATGTGCATAATGTCCATAGCCGCTTCGTTTATCTGTTGCACTTCGAACGTGTCGTTGAGAACGATTATGCCGTTTGGCGTGTTGTTGACGATTCTGTCCGAAAAACCTTCCGCTTTCTTTTGCAGATACGGCAAACACATAGACGCTTCTGCCTTGCCCTGACAAATCGCAATCGCTTTCTCTCTGCAAGTGTTGTATCCGCAACTTCCGCAGTTGAGTTCGTCGCGCTTGCTCATCTTGCCCATTTGGCGCAATGCGGCGTTGATTTCGGCTTCACTCGGCATTTTTTCTTTGCGTTCTATCGGAGAGAAATATTTTTTCAAATCGTGGCTGTCGGGCTGCTCGACGACAAAGTCTTTCTTTCCCGCATACTCTGCGACCGCAAGATATTCTCTGACGGGCGAGGGGTGATATTTTTCCATAACAGGACCGCCCACGCAACTACCCACGCACGAGGACATCTCGATAAACGCATGATCGATATTGCCGTTTTCGATGTCTTTGAGCGCGGAAATGCAGTTTTCGATTCCGTCGATTGCCATATACTGATAACCGGGAGCGTCGAGGTTCATGGTTTTGAGAATACCGCCCGTCGTGGGGAAGAATCTCGCTCTGCTTTCCTCTTGCGAATCCGTTTCCTTTTCGAGAGTTATTCCCTCTTGGTTGAGCCATTTGGTGAGTTCCTCGTAAGTGAGAACGGCGTCCACTATGCCCTCGTAATGTTGCGCCTCGTCCTTTTTTGCCACGCAAGGTCCGATAAACACGGTTTTGGCGTTCGGGTGACGTTTTTTCAAGTCCGCGCAATGCGCCTGCATAGGCGAAAGCACGTCGGCAAGATAAGGCAATTCTTTGGGGAAATACTTTTGTATGAGCAGGTTTACCGTGTGGCAACACGACGATATGACTATATCTCTCTTTTCCTCTCTCAAAAGTCTGTCGTACTCGTTTTTGACGACGGTTGCGCCCAGAGCCGTTTCCTCAACGTCGGCAAATCCCAACTTTTTGAGGGATTTGCGCATAGAGTTTATGCCCACGCCTTCGTAGTTTGCGATAAAGGACGGCGCGAGGCTGACGTAAACGGGATAGGACTGCAAAAGCACTTTGACTTTTTCGGTTTCGTTGACGATTTCCTTTGCGTTTTGCGGACATACGACGAAACAATGTCCGCACAAAATGCACTCGTCGCCGATGATGTGCGCCTGATTGCCCGAAAAGCGTATCGCTTTGACGGGGCAATGACGTATGCACTTATAGCAGTTTTTGCAGTTCGATTTTTTGAGAGTTAAACAATCCATATTCCCTCTTTATTTCGTCTGCCGCTCGACTCATTGTTCTTGAACGAGAGGCAAACTTTTGGTTTGGAAAAATTCTTTGAAGTTATCTCTTGTTATGCCGGGGTAAATATCGTCGTTTACTGCGACGGTTACGCCCACTCTGTTGCACGTTCCAAAACAAAAACTTCCCGAAAGCACTATTTCGCCTTCGAGATGTCTTTGTTCGATTTCGCTGCGAAGAAGATCGACTATCTCCTGCGAACCTTTGAGATGACAGGAACTGCCAACGCAAATCCGAATTATTATCATATTATTTAACCTTTGCGAGTATTTCCTTTGCAAAGAAGTCGTCGGTGGATTCGGGCGTGAGCGAGAAGAACGCGTCGTCAACCGTTACGCATACGCCCTGTTGGCATTTTCCCATACAGAACGTACCGCCGAGTTCCACTTTGTCTTTGAGATTGTTTTTTGCGATGAGATATTGCAGTTGTTCCACAACTTGTCTCGATCCTTTGATGTGGCAGGAACTGCCGATACAAACCGTTACTTTCATATTTTTCCCTCTCTTTATTGAAATTCCGCAACGTCTATCCAAGACATAAGGAATTCTCTTTCTTTTTCGTGTCCTTTGACCGATTGCGAAGCGGCGACGATAGGCATCCATTTTTGGACGTATCTCTTGTCCGTGCCGCTCTTTTGGCAGAACAGATTGAGATATTTTTCCGCGCCCTCGATGTCGCCTGCGAGCCAGAACAACATATACGTTCTTGCAACGTCCGCAGAAGCGTTGCCTTGCGTTGCGTGCGACCAGTCGATTATATACGCCGTTCCGTCTTCCGCAATGATTACGTTGGACGGGTTAAAGTCGCCGTGGCAAAGTTTGGTGTGCTTAGGCATTCCTTCGAGACGGGTATGAAGGTCGTAACGGGTAGTTGCGTCCAGATCCGCCTGCGAAATTTTTCTGTTCATCTTGTCTTTCAGTTTGTTGAGAAGGGGACATTTTTTAGACTGAACTTCTATCTGCAAGTCCACGAACTTTTCGAGATATTCGTGTTTCTTTTCGGGGTTCTCTTCCATGAGTCTGGCTAAGGTCTTGCCTTTGATAAACTCGGACACGATAGCCCACTTCCCGTCGATAGTCGTTACTTCCTTTATTTTCGGAATGTTTAGTCCCGTCTCTTCCACTCTCGCCTGATTGAGAGCTTCGTTAAGGATATCCGCCTTGGAAAACTCGCTGTCGAATACCTTTACGCAATTGTCGCCGTCGCGATAGACGGTCTTATTGTTCCTTACGGCAATAACTCTGTCTAAATTCATATATTACCCCCCTATTTGCGTACGGATTTATTCTTGCGATAAACTTCCTTGAAATCGTGAATATCCGCTTCTTTCCTGAATTCGTAGGCAGGAACTTTCTTTTCGGTAAAGGTCTTGCCGTAATAAGCGTCGAGATACATTTGCTTAATCTCGCTCATCAACGGGTATCTCGGATTAGCTCCCGTGCATTGGTCGTCGAAAGCCTGTTCCGTCATCGCGTCCAACCTATTAAGAAAATCCGCTTCGTCGGGCACGTATTCCTTGATCGTAGCCTTAATTCCTACTCTCTCTTTTAATTTATCTATCTCTTTTATCAAATTGTCAAGCTTTTCTTGGTCGTTTTCTCCTTTTATTCCGAGATAGTCGGCTACTTCGGCGTAACGGGCGAGAGTGTGGGGATAACCGTACTGCGGGAAAGTACCCATCTTTGCGGGAACTTCCGCCGCGTTGAAACGCAACACTTCGTCTATCATAAGAGCGTTCGCTACCCCGTGCGGGAGATGATGGAACGCGCCTAATTTATGCGCCATGGAGTGGCATACGCCTAAGAAGGCGTTTGCGAAAGCCATACCTGCCATAGTGGCGGCGTTAGCCATTTTTTCTCTCGCTTCGACGTCGTTAAGACCGTTGTCGTACGCTCTCGGAAGATACGTAAAGATAGTCTTCAACGCTTTGAGAGCAAGCCCGTCGGTATAATCTGTAGCCATCATCGACGCGTACGCTTCCAACGCGTGCGTTACGGCGTCGATACCGCTTGCTGCGGTAAGTCCTTTCGGCGCGCTCATATGGAAATCGGTATCTATAATCGCCATTTTGGGTAACAATTCATAGTCGGCAAGCGGATACTTGACTCCCGTCTTCTCATCGGTGATTACGGCAAACGGAGTAACTTCGCTGCCCGTTCCGGCGGACGTCGGTATAGCGATGAAGTAAGCTTTTTCGCCCATCTTCGGGAAGGTGTAAACACGCTTTCTTATATCCATAAAACGCATAGCCATATCCATGAAGTCCACTTCGGGGTGTTCGTACATAACCCACATGATTTTGCCTGCGTCCATAGCGGAACCGCCGCCCAGAGCTATGATGCAATCGGGCTTGAACGTTCTCATCTGAGCCGCGCCTTCCTTAGCGCAAGCGAGCGTGGGATCGGGAGCTACGTCGAAGAAAGTGGTGTGAACTATGCCCATTTCGTCGAGCTTGTCGGTTATTGGCTTGGTATAACCGTAATTATAAAGGAAGCTGTCGGTAACTATGAAACATTTTTTCTTGCCCATGACGGTTTTTAATTCGTCGAGAGCCACGGGTAAGCAACCCTTCTTTATATATACCTTTTCGGGAGCTCTGAACCAAAGCATATTTTCTCTCCTTTCCGCTACTGTTTTTATATTGATAAGATGTTTTACTCCCACGTTTTCCGAAACGGAGTTACCGCCCCAACTACCGCAACCGAGCGTGAGCGACGGACGCAATTTGAAGTTGTAAATGTCGCCGATACCGCCCTGCGAAGACGGGGTGTTGACGAGAATTCTGCAAGTCTTCATTCTACTTTGGAATTCGTTTAATTTTTCCTGTTCGGTGTTTACGTTAAGGTAAATGGACGAAGTGTGTCCGTATCCGCCGTCGGCAATAAGGTGTTCGGCTTTTCCGAAAGCGTCCTGTATGTCGGTAGCTCTGTACATTGCGAGTACGGGAGAAAGTTTTTCGTGCGCGAATTCTTCCGAAAGTTCCACGCTCTCGACTTCGCCGATAAGAATTTTCGTTCCTTCGGGTACGGTTACGCCGGCAAGGGCGGCTATCTTCGCCGCTTTCTGTCCGACTATTTTCGCGTTCAGCGCGCCGTTTATTATAATGGTCTTTCTTACCTTTTCGGTTTCTTCCTTGTTAAGGAAGTAGCAACCGCGGCTTGCGAACTCTTCTTTTACCGTGTCGTAAACGGAGTCGAGTACGATTACCGACTGTTCGGAAGCGCAAATCATACCGTTGTCGAAAGTTTTACTGTGGATAATGGAGTTTACGGCTAAGGTTATATCTGCGGTTTCGTCGATTATTGCGGGGGTGTTGCCCGCGCCTACGCCCAAAGCGGGCTTGCCCGAACTGTACGCAGCCTTTACCATACCGGGACCGCCGGTAGCGAGTATTATGTCTGCTTCTTTCATTATTAAGTTGGTCATTTCGAGAGACGGCACGTCTATCCAGCCGATAATGTCTTCGGGAGCTCCCGCCGCCACCGCCGCTTCGAGTACGACCTTAGCCGCGGCTATCGTCGACTTCTTTGCTCTCGGGTGCGGGCTTATTATGATACCGTTTCTTGTTTTCAGACAGATAAGAGTCTTGAATATAGCGGTCGAAGTAGGGTTGGTCGTAGGAATAACCGCCGCCACGAGTCCTATCGGCTCGGCGATTTTCTTTATTCCGTAAGCCTTGTCTTCTTCGATTACTCCGCAGGTACGGGTATCTCTGTACGCGTTGTAGATATATTCCGCGGCGTAGTGATTCTTTATCACCTTGTCTTCGACTATACCCATTCCGGTCTCTTCCACCGCCATCTTTGCGAGCGGAATTCTCATCTTGTCCGCGGCACACGCCGCTGCGAAGAAGATTTTGTCTACTTGTTCCTGCGTGTAGGTAGCAAACTTTTTCTGTGCGGCTCTTACTCTTTTTATCGCTTCTTCGAGTTTTTCCACGCCGTCAACGATTGCATAGGTTTTTTCTGCCATAATACTCTCCTTTCGGTTTATTTTCCTATATACTTGCGGACAATACAGCAAGAGAAGATGCCATGTTTTCTTCCTTAATTATTATGCCGTCGGGTACGGTCAATTTCGCCGGAGCGAAACTCCATATAGCCTTGACTCCGCACTTAACGAGCCTGTCGCATACTTCCTGCGCCTGCTTTTCGGGGACGGTTATTATCCCTATCGATATATCTTCGTCCCTGCAATAACTTTCAAGTTCCGACATCGGAAACACCATTTTGCCGTTAATTTCGGTCATAGCCTTTTCTCCGTCGGAGTCGAACGCCGCCTTTATGCAAAGATTGTATTCCGAGAATCCTTCGTACGACAACAACGCGCACCCTAATCTTCCCGCGCCGACTATTACGGCTTTTTTCATGGAAGAACAGTCGAGCGCTTCCTGCAAGTGTCCGACAAGTTCCGTTACTTTATACCCTATTTTCGGCTTTCCGCTGCCGCTTACGGTGGCAAGGTCTTTTCTTACCTGAACTTCGCCTAAACCTACGGCTTTGGCGATAGCCCCCGACGATATAGTCGCTTCGGGGTCGCAACGCAATGAATTGAGATAATGCAAATACACCGGTAATCTTACCATAGCCGATTTCGATATCTTGCTATCCGTCACGGGAGACCTCCTTTTTCCTTCGGTTTTTCTTCACCTTTACCATTATATCAGACCTTAGTCAAGAAAGGAATTACTTATTTTGCATATCGATATATCATTATCGATATAACTTTATCAAATAATACTTCCGCCGAAAACCGTTTCTTGAAATCTTCCGTAAAACCGACTGTTATCACCGGAAAACGAGCGTATATACGAAAAAACCGCCCCATAAGGACGGTCGCTACCTGAAAAAAGCTAACGGTCACGCACTGAAAATTTTTCTTTTAAGCTTACACAATTCGGTAATAAACGCCTTGTCAAGGTCGGAAAGTTCGTAATTTTTCTTTCTTATCATTACGTCTTTATATACCTTTACGTTTTCTTTGCAAACTCTCTGAACGAGCCCGTATCTTTCGAGAGTGTCGTTCGGCACGGGCGATACCCACATAAAGGATTCCTTATTCGCCGACAGCACCTCAAACTGACTCGCTCTCTCGAACACGAACACTCTGCGACGGATATTGTCGGGGAGTTCTTCTTTTTTCACCGCCGCAAGGGGCAACGCGGGAACGTACGGGTCGGCGTGGGCTATTTCTATATAGTTTTCCAAATCGGAATAGAGTATTTCGTCCTGTTTTGCGAGCGGACAGTCCTTGTTCATAATAAGAACGTAACGAAATTCGGTAATGAGTTCGTACGCGAAATCCTTATCGTCCAGATTCTGCTTGTAATACTTGTCGTACCCTTCTGCATACCTTATTATGCCGAGATTATAGTTTTCTTCCTGAATATTCTTTATCGCACGGGAAGAATTGGTTTCTTTATACATAATTTCGACGTCGTTTTCTTTCGCCGCGGTAAGCGTGAACGCCGCAAACGCTTCCCCTATATAACTCGCTCTCGGCACCGATATGGAAAAACGCTTCTTGTTCCCGTCGGGATTTTTGAAAGTCCTTTCCACTGCGTCTATTTCGCTCAATATTCTCTTGCCGTACTGAACGAGCCTTTCCCCGTCGGGAGTAAGAGTCATTCCTTTGGCGTTTCTGTCGAAAATAGTTATGTTAAGTTCTTTTTCCAACTCTTTTATAGCTCTGGACAAATTAGGTTGCGCCACGAACAACTCTTCCGACGCCTTGTTTATAGAGCCCCTTTTCGCTATTTCCACCGCATATTTAAGATATTGGATATTCATATTCTCTCTTCCTTTAAGACATTTCTTTAATTATATTACCATATTTTTATATCTTTATCAACCCGTCGCGGGCATGAAAAAACGCGTCTTTACCGACGCGTTTTTTGCTTGGAAAATTTAAGTTTACAGCCTTACCAGTCCGTTTATCGCGACGGCTATAAGAATTCCTTTGACAATGTTGCGTTCTTCGTTAAGACACACGTCGTAAAAATTCTCTTTCGTCGGGTCGGACGTTACTTTGAGAGCGACTATCGGCTGAACCGTTCCGTTGACGTACTCGTAGACGGTATATTCGTACTTGTCGCAATTACCGAACACGACGTAGTCGGAAAGGCTCCGTCCGTCCGCTTGTTCTATCACGCAGACTTTGCCGTCCTTTTTTACCGAAAAGGTTTTTCCGTCGGCTATGCTCGCCGTTGCGGTCTTTTTCTTTTTATCGAAAAAGATTTGCCCTATGAGAGAATTGTTTTTCAGTTCGTACAGCATTACTCCGCCCGTCACGGGAGTAAGTTTCAAGGCGGGGTTTTCCGTCCCGAACAACGGCGCGTCGCCGCATAAAGCGAAATTTTTAGGTAAAGTAGCTATCATAATAATTACCTTTTCCTTATATATCGTTATTATTCGTTTTCTTTATTCTCGGTTTCTACGATTTCTATCGTTTCTTCTTCTTCGACGGTTTCGCCGCCCAAAGCCACTTCTTTACGGCGTTTTATTTCAACCACCGCTTCCTGCTGTTCCTTTTCGTTAAACTTGTAGAAAAGTAAGGGGATGATAGTAAGGAAGAAACTTATCGCGGCTATACCTACGAGCATAAACCACATGGTGTCCTTGCCCTGCGCGGTGACAGACGCGGTATCGTTTGCCGTGATGCCCGCCATATAATATGCAAGCACGCCCACAAACGCTCCTATCGCCATACCGACTTTATTTATTAATGTCTGCATAGCGAAACATATTCCTTCCGCTCTTTCGCCCGTCTTCAATTCGAGATATTCTACCGTGTCGCCTATCATTGCGTAAGTCACTATATTTCCGAAGCCGGTAGGAATACCCGCAATAACGAGAGCTATCATAAGGACGGTAATGGTAAGCGGACTGGAATAATCGCCGTGGTCGCACGCAAACCCTACGATGAACGCAACCAGCATCGCCACGCCGCCGAGCAGGTGGGAATATATGTAAGTTTTTCTCTTACCGATTTTCTTGGTAAACCACGGTACCAGCAACGAAGCAATAAGTCCGCCCGGTACGACCGCCATCGTAAGAAGAGCGTACATGGATTCTTTATCCATGACGTATTTAGCGAAATAAAGTCCGCCCGTGTAGGTAAAAAGCATTCTCGCCGCGCCGCCTATACCCGACAAAACTATGAGCATAAGGGGTTTGTTCTTGAAGAGAAGTTGCAAATTGTGTTTAAGGGACGGCGGAGTTTCCGTGGACTGGTTAC
Organism: Christensenella sp. UBA6420; assembly: GCA_002439705.1. Lineage (GTDB taxonomy): Bacteria > Bacillota > Clostridia > Christensenellales > DTU072 > CAG-1782. The sequence goes on along the minus strand of DJPE01000073.1, from coordinate 5,625 downwards.
GTTCGACGGTGTTGTTGAATCCGACGAAGAATAACGGAGTGGCGACCACTACGCAGACTACCGTTATTATAAAGTATATCCATCTTAAATGTTCCGACTTCGTGGCGGGGTCTAATCCGCTCGTCATATTGTCGGTGATTATCGGAACGATTATCGTGACGAGCCCCGCGCCCGCCGTACAGAAAAGTCTTGCTACGGTGAGAAGATTTCCGCGACGATAGGTATCGTTACTCATAGCGGTGGAAAGTCCCCAGTAAGGAACGTCCGCCACGGTATAAATCATACCCCAAATAACGTACATTACGGAAATCGCCGCAAAACCGCCTTTCGTGTTCGGATACCACGGCAAGAAACAAATAATCGTCATCGCCGCTATCGGGAAAGCCATCCATTTAAGGTACGGTCTGCATTTTCCCCACTTGCTGCGGGTCCTGTCGACGATAGAACCCATAATAGGGTCGTTCAACGCGTCGAATATTCTCGCGCCCAACATAAGGAACGCAACTGCCAAAGCGTTGAACCCTATCGCGTCGGTCATAAATATCGTCAGATAAGAACCGATTATCGTGCAAATAATATTCTGCCCGAAACCGCAAATAGAATAACTTAAACCTTCTTTCGGCTGTAATTCGCCGTCGCCCGGCGTCGAACCGAATATCTTACATAAAAATTTTGACATATATGCTCCTGCCTTTATTATTAAACGATTAAATTATATCATATAAAAAATCGTTATTCAATACCAATCTCTTTTTTCGAAGCCTACAAAAACGCATTTCTTTCGCAACAAAAAACATTACGCCACAAAATATTCGGAAAACAATTGACAACGCCGCCTAAAATAACTATAATGATATAGCAATATAGAAAAGGATGCTGATATGGCTCAGTGGGGGCGACGCGTTAAAGCGATAGCTCAGTGAGCTATCGGTAGCCAAAGCCGACAAGGGCTGTGCCCGAAGTCCGGAAGCGCACGTCCTTACCAAGGGCATGCGGAAACGATAATAACTTAATGCTGATATGGCTCAGTCGGTAGAGCACGTCCTTGGTAAGGACGGGGTCACCAGTTCAAATCTGGTTATCAGCTCCATAAAAAACGCGACTTATACAAGTCGCGTTTTTTCATTATTCGGAATAGCAAAATTAAATTATTTAAGGTAATACGTTATCGCCCCGCCCGTTTCGTCCACGCCGTTTTTCAATACTGTTTTGCTTACGTTTATTTTCTGTCCGTCCAGAGTGTACGTTATACCGCCGATAAGCTCGGTGTAGATATTGACGGTAGTAAGGTTTTCAAACAAAACGCAGTTCCCGCTCGCGAAATTTACGGTCGTTTTATTCGTCGGACGGTAAACGTTAAGGGTGGTCAACGCATATCCCGTCAAAGTATCCTTATTCGCACCGAAAATGCCTATTATATCGTCGTAACCGTCGTACGGCAAAGTAAGTTCGGTAAGATTTTTACAGCCCGCCAAAACGTAATTTTCTATCTCCGTTACCGTCTTCGGGAAGGTTATTTTATTAAGACCGCTCAGATTATTGAACGCGTACGAAAAGATATAAGTATATCCCGACGGAACGTAGATATATTTTATTTTCGCCGCGTATTCTTCGCCGAGAGCGTCGAAAACATGCCCTAAAACCGATTTTACTGCGAATTCGGACGAATCAGAACTGCCTTGCGACGGCAATCTCATTCTGCCGTCGTTATCGTCTATATACCTTTTGAAATCATCCGCTCTTTTCTCGTTTATCCCCTTTATCGCCCAACCGCCGCGATTGGATAGCGAATAGGTAAAATACGACGACGGTATCTCTTTCACGCCGTCGCAACCTTCTCTCGTACACTCGAAGGTTTCTCCGTCGTAGTCGTGGCACGGTTCGTTCCAACCGTCGAGCTCTTTTCCGCAAAGGGCACACGACACCGTCGCTCTGACGGTACAGTTTTCGGCGTTTCTTTCGCCGTATACGGCTGAACTGCGTTTGTGGTTAAGGGGATTTACGGGAGTGGTTTCCGTCGTCATACGGGGGCAATATAAACACTTTTTCGCGTCCACGCCCGTAGACGAGCAGGTGGCTTCGACGCAAGATTCGACGTCTTTACTCATACTGTGCGACTTCGTTTTATAGAAAACGTCCTTATGACATCTTGCGCACTCTCTGTACGCATAATAACAGTAATTCTCGTTCAAATTACCCATATCGTCGTATTTTATATCCGTGCCTGCAGGGAAAGAGTGGTTCAGTTTTTCCGTAAAGTCCGTCTTTATATCTCCGCACGCGGAACAAACCGACTTAACGTAGCCCTGCTCTTCGCAGGTAGCTTCCGTCCTTTCCGTTTCTTCATAGTTATGGTCGGACAAGCCTGACGTTTCGGTAACTTCGTAATCGCAAAACTTACACTTCTTTACTCTTTCGCCGAAAGATGTACAGGTAGCAGCTGTCTTTATTTTCCACTCACCTAATTCGTGTTGTTTCATCGGTATAATACTTTCTTCTTTATATCCGCATACGGTACAGGTCTTGCTTTCTTTGCCTTGTCTTTCGCAGGTGGCTTCTTCGACTGTCTTTTCGCCGAAATCGTGTCCTTTACTCTTCAATACAAACCCGCTCTTTTCGTATCCGCAAACGGAGCAAACCTTTTTGCCCGTTCCGTCTTCGGTACAGGTAGGTTCGGTCACTACTACGATTTTTCCGAATTCGTGATTGCTGCCGCAACCGCCGTTCCCGAAAAGGTCGCACGCCGAAAGAGTAGCCGCAACGCACGCCGCTATTGCAATAACTATAAAAGTAAGAATTATTTTTCGTTTCACTCGTTCTCCTTAATATAATTATATCATATACGGCGACGTTTTTTAATACGATATCAAAAAAGAACGCTCCGAAGAGCGTTCTTTCCGATTAAAGTAATCTTCAGGGAATATTAGTTATTTCCGAAGTAAGATATAATAGCTCCGCCCAAACTTTCGAGCAAGTCTTCCAAAGCGGTGTATCTGTCGTTGTACTGAGTTACTCCGTCTATTACTTCCTTCGTATATTCGTAGGTTTCGTTGCCGTTTTCTCCGCTTTTGGTTACCTGTTTAATGTTGGTGCCTTCTACGGTAGCTATCTTAGCATAGTAATCGGCGTCTGCGTCGTCAGCGGTAACTTTTGCGGGAGTGAACAAGTCGGTAGCAAAGTCTTCGGTCTTGATGCCCCATTCGGCTACTCTTTCGTTGATGTCGTTATCGACGACGTTGATATGACCGGATACGAAAGCGTAGGACTTGGTGCCTTCCAAAGAATCTTTGATTTCGATATAACCGTTGATACCTGCGTCCTTTACGCTGCCGAGATGGAGATATAATCCGTCTTCGATAAGCTGAGCCAGATAGGAACGGGTATTATCTTCGAAGCTTACGCCCAAAATCTTGGTGAATATCTTGTTAGCGTTAGCGGTAGTGTAATAAGCTTTCAAAGCTTCCTTATGCGCGTCCTTGGCTTCGTTAAGAGCTTCTTTGGTGATGGCGTCGCTGGCGTATTGGAACTTAGCGTAAGCGTACTTCATATCGATAGCGTCGATTGCGTCCATCGTAGCCTGGTCGTATTCTTGCATGTAGTAACCGAGAGCCGCTACGTAGTAGTCTGCGAATTCGGCAAGGAAGTCAGCGTCTACGTCTTTATAGGTGCCGTCTTCTTTCGTTCCGGAAGCGACGAATACGTTGATAGCGTCGAGCAAGTCGTTCTGAGCGCCTTCTTTGCTGAGAATTACGCCGCCGTTATAAGTTTTGGTATCCCAGTTGAAGATGCCGAATACTCCGTTCATATCGGCGGGTACTTTTATTTTACCGTCTTCCATATTGAGCCACTTGTCGAAAGACATAAGTTCTTCCATCTTGGTGAGTCCGCTCAAATCTACGGTAGCGCCGGTGCCTTTTATGAGGTCGTAACCGATTATCCACTGATCATTCTGTCCGAACAAGGTAAGGATTTTTACGAGAGTGTTGAAGTAGTTGTTTTCTTTTGACGTCGTATCGAGATCGAATCTGATATACTCGCCGATTAATTCGTCAAGCTTGGTCATAACGTCTTTTTCGGAAACGTCTTTATAAGACTTACCGTCTTTATTCAATACGAGTTTTCCGCCGAGCATTTTGTAAACGGTCTGGTTGAGCGTCTTGCTGGGTTCGGTAGCCGCGTCGTCGGCGTAAGAAGCGTTGTTTGCGCTGTTCTTATTAAAATCGGCTTTTACGTTTGCCGCCGCGTCGTTAATCATTTTAACAATGCTGGTATTGGTCTTAGCATAAGTTTCCTTATTGATATTACCGATAGTTACGTTGTACTTGGTGTTATCGGGAGCGGCTTGTCCGAGACCTTCGTAAATTGCGTTGGTGTCGAAGTAAACCGTCTGTCCGTTGAAGTATCCCTTGCTTTCGGCACCGTTAATCTTAGCGGTAGCGAATACGATATTTTTCAAATCTTCGGAGAAGTCTGCCACGCCGTAAACTTCCGCTTCGGCTTTAAGTTTCTTCTGAGCGAGTTCGGCTACGGCTCCGATGTTAAGAGCTTTGTTGCCTACGGTAGGATTGGTGATGGATACTCTTTCGTTGGAAAGACTGAAATCCAGATTCAAGCTTGCGGTATCTGCACCGAGTTTGTAACCGACAGCAAGACCGCTGATAGCTTTGTCTTTCAACTTAACTTCGATGCTCAATTCGGGGTTTTTCTCAAGGAATTTAACCACTGCGTCCATAATGTCGGTCGCCAGGCTGTCGCCTACTATGCCGGCGACGGTATCTTTAAGCAGCATGGGAAGCATACCTTTCAGCGTTTCCATTATTTGCGAACCGAGAACTATTTTATATCCGGTGTCCGTGGTTTCGATTTTGATAAGTTCGGCTATATTCTCAAACTTTTTAATCATGTCGCCGATAGAATCCGCAAGATCTTCAGGAAGAGCTACTTCCATTCCACCGATAACGTCCATAGCTATGCTCATTATATCGGTCACGGCGGG
>DJPE01000073.1:0-602 GCA_002439705.1 Christensenella sp. UBA6420 | reverse complement strand
GAGAGCTGCGATGTCTGCCTGGATACCGTCGGTCTTGTTCATGGTGTTCACAGCGGTAAGGGGCTGAACGAGATATACTTTGCCGTCGTTAACGGTAAGGTTTACCCATTCCTGACTCTTTTGCTTAAAGCTTATCTGCGCCGCGGGATCGGTCACGCTGGCGTTAGCCTTAACAGCCAAAGCCAAATCGTTGCTGTTTCCGCCTATGTCGTACTTGACGGATAAGGAAAGATCGGCTCCGAGAGTTCCGTCCGCTTTAGTATCGTTGACTACTTTAAGAACAGGATTGATTCCCTTTACTATTTCAACGACTTGTTCTGCCAACGTTTGTTCTTCAGGCTGCGGAGTGGGAGTAGGAGTCGGCTCGTCTTCCTTTCCGCCGCCGCACGCTACGAGGGCAAAAACCAAAGCAACAAGAACCAAAGAAAGCATAATCTTGGTCAATAAACTGCTTTTTTTCATACTAACCTCCAAAAAGTGTGTGTCTTGGTTGTGCGCATAGTAATACACTATGCTATTTTGTATTTTTATGATACCACCAAAAGCCGTGGCTGTCAATACCGAAAATAACCGACCGACAATTCCGACCAAGCGTTACACGG
>DJPE01000077.1 GCA_002439705.1 Christensenella sp. UBA6420 | reverse complement strand
GTCTATCCCTGCGACTTCTATTGTACCGATGCGTACTCTTTGGGCAATATAAATTTTTGCGACTTTTCCGAACTCGAAAAGGAAACCGCAGCGGTAGAATTTATTAAGGAAAGCCTGGTAAAAGACGAGAAGTGCCGCCGCTGCAACCTGTACGCAATGTGTGCGGGCGGGTGCAAAAGAGAACGCCTTTCTTTTAATTTATGCGCCGCTTATAAAAAATTTCTGCCGTACGCGATACCGATACTGCGCAGAATAAATTAGCATATTAAAGGTATCCGTATTATAAGTTTATGATACCGAAATTATTGTATTACGGGCGGATACCCGAAAGCGAAAAAATCGTTTTCGACGGCGTTTTTGTTTTCGCGGCGCAAAGAAATGCGTCGGGTAGGGTTTAATATGTTGATTTTTATTTAGTTTCATAGTAAAATATTATTTATTCTTAAAACACGTTAAGAGGTGAATTATATGTTAGATTTAAGATTCGTTTGCGACAACATAGATTTAGTCAAGAAAAAACTTGCTATGAGAAACAGCAAACTCGATATTTCGGAAGTGGTAGAACTCGCCGAAAAACGCCGCGCGATAATCAGAGAAGTGGAAACTCTGAAAGCCGAAAAGAACAAAGTCAGCGCGGAAATCGCAATGAAGAAAAAGAACAAAGAATTCTGCGACGACCTTATTGCGGAAATGAGAACGCAGGGCGACAGAATTAAAGAACTCGACGCAGAGCTTACCGAAGCCGAAGGCAGACTGAAAGAACTTATGTACGTCATCCCCAACCTTGTCGACGACAGCGTGCCTTACGGAAAGGACGACAGCGACAACGTGGAAGTAAGGAGATTTTCCGAGCCGACTAAATTCGACTTCGAACCGAAACCCCACTGGGAACTCGGCGAATCCAAAGGAATATTCAATTTCGAGCAGGCGACTAAAATAACCGGTTCCCGCTTCACCGTATATCACGGAGCGGCGGCAAGACTGGAAAGAGCCATCACAAACCTTATGCTCGACACCCACACTTCTCACGGGTACGAAGAAATCTTCCCCCCGTTCATGGTCAACCGCGATTCGATGCTCGGTACCGGTCAGCTTCCTAAGTTCGAAGAAGATATGTACGCAATAAAAAACACCGATTACTATCTTATTCCTACCGCAGAAGTCCCCGTCACCAACCTGCACCGTAACGACATATTAAACGTAAAAGACCTTCCCGTAAAATACTGCGCGTATACTGCTTGTTTCCGCGGCGAAGCGGGCAGCGCGGGCAGAGATACCAGGGGTATTATCCGTCAGCATCAGTTCAATAAGGTAGAACTTGTCAAGTTCGCTCACCCCGACCACAGCTTCGAAGAGTTGGAGTCCTTGACTAACGACGCCGAAAGAATACTTCAACTGTTAGGTCTTCCGTACAGAGTGGTATGCCTTTGCTCCGGCGACGTAGGATTTTCTTCCTGCAAGACTTACGATATCGAAGTATGGCTCCCGTCCTACAACCGCTACGTCGAAATTTCTTCTTGCAGTAACTTCGTAGACTTCCAGGCGAGAAGAGCCAACATAAAATTCCGCGACGAAAACGGAAAGACCCGTTTCGTGCACACCCTTAACGGTAGCGGTCTTGCCGTAGGTCGTACCGTAGCCGCCGTCATGGAAAACTACCAGAACGCCGACGGAACCATCACCGTGCCCGAAGTCCTCAGAAAGTATATGGGAACGGATATCATTAAATAAAGATGAAAAAAAGGGCGAAAGATATTCCCGTCAGGGAAGAAAAGAAACGCCCCGACGCCGGGACTTTCATCGGAACCGTTATTCGTTCCGTTGCGATAGTTCTCGGATTTATTCTAAAAGTAATTTTCAAAGCGTGTACGCTGCTCGGACTGTGGATACCCATTATTTACAGCCTGTTCGGCGTCGCGCTTTATTTAATTTTTAAGTTCAACCCCTTTAATTTCGACACATTAGGCACTCTCTATTTTTGCGGCGGAATAGCCTGTATTATAGGTTCTGCAATAATCGCCGTCCGAAATCTTATCGTCCGTCCCGTCAAGTCTATATATAACGGCTACAAACATCCCTTGTGGGAGAAAGCCGAAGACGTTAAGGATATCGGAAAGAAAGAAGAAGAGAGCCGTTGGAGTCGGTACAAAAAAGAAAAAGAAACCGAAAAATTCCTGCCGCCGGAAGTTTCCAAATGGGAAAGACCCGTTACTAAAAGAACCGTCGATTACGGCTCTCTTTTAGCTCCGCTCGACGATTTCGACGAAGTTCTTAAAGAAGAACGCAGCGAAAAGATTTCGTTGGACTGGCTTCCCAAACGTAATTATAAGGAAGCCGAAAAGGTAAATATCGTCGCGGAAACGCCGACGGAAAAACCGCAGGTATATTTCAGCTCGCTCGAACCGGATATTCTCGTCCACGAGTATTCGGACCGGTTCGAACTATATAGAGTGAACGGGCATAAAACCACTCCCGTGGGGGTGGAATATAAATGAGCGCGAAAGTAAAAAGGAGCAGAATCTGGGAGCTTGACTTTTTCCGCGGGTTAAGTATTTTACTCGTGGTGATAGACCACGCCATGTACGATTTTTCGGGCGTGTTTGGTTTCTGGGCGTCGTCCGGGTCCAAGTTTTTGAAGTTTCTTAACGCGACGGGTACGGCGTACCTTAGCAGCGACGTGAGATTTTTGTGGCGACCTGCGTTTTTGTTTATTTTCTTTTTTACGAGCGGGCTTTGCACGGCGTTTTCGAGAAATAACTTTTTACGAGGATTAAGGCTTTGTATAGTCGCGGCGGTTATTTCCATATCGACGTATATAATAGACAGGCTGTTCGGTACGAACGTTTACGCGATGTTCGGCGTAATTCACTGTATAGCGGCGGTCATTCTTATTTACGCCTGCGTCGATTTAGTGATAAGCCTTATTCCGAAAATTTACTCGAAGATAGCGAAAAAGGACGTTAGCCCGCTGTTTGAAAGGATTTTACATATAGTAATCTGCCTTGCGATAGGGGTAGCGTGCTGTTTTATCAACAAAAAATTCAACGTCAGTCTTCACGAAGTAAACGGTAATTTTACCGCGATAGACGCCGATTCCAAGATAATGGGACTGTTTTTCTACTGCGACAACTGGTGGACGGCGGACTATTTTCCGCTTTTCCCGTTTATTGCGTTTTTCTTTCTCGGAGCGGGATTTACAAGAATACTTTACGAAAAGAAACGTTCTCTTTTTCCGCAACTCGACGGCGTGTGGCATAAAGCCTTTACCGTTCCCGGCAGGTACTCAATATTTTTCTATCTCGGCGGACAGGTCATAGCGGTAAGTCTGGGAATGATTTTTTCGCTTATAATCTGCGGAAGAGCGTTTTAATAAGGAGCGTCCGATGTACCTGTGCTATTCCTTTACTCTGCGTTTTATGCTCGTATCTTTACGCCGCAAAAGCTTATTTTTTCGTCCGAAAATTTAATACAAATTAAAGAATATAAAAATATAATACCGTTAAACAAGTTTAATAATTGTCAAAAGCCTTGCGATATAGTAAAATTAACGTAGGCTTTGCGTAGAGTCGTTCGCTTATATTACGGCGAAAGGCAAATTAAGTAAAGTCGAAAGGGAAGTAAATGGCAATTACCGTATGCTCTCTCGGGAGCGGCTCGAAAGGCAACTGTGTTTTAATATCCGACGGAAAGACGCGGCTTCTTATAGACGCAGGGCTCAACGCCGCCGTGATAGCGAAAAAGCTGTCGGAATTAGGACTGCTGCTTACCGATATAGACGGTCTTCTCATTACGCACGAACACGGCGACCATATAAGAAGCGTCGATATGCTGGCGCAGTTTATGCCCGTGTATTCACACCCCGACACGCTGGAAAAAATTACCGAAAAGTACACGATTCCGCTCAAATACCTTTTCGAAGTGGAAAACAAGTTTTCGGTAGGCACGTTGGACGTGACCCCTTTCGACGTAAGCCACGACGCGGTTCACCCGTACGGGTACTCGATAAGCGACTGGGAAAGTAAATTTACTTATCTTACCGACACGGGGTACGTGTCTAAGGGTATTATGAACGTACTTAAAGGCAGCGATATCGTTATGCTGGAAAGCAACCACGACAAGGAACTTCTTTTACGCGGGGTTTATCCCGAAAGACTTAAAAGGAGAATTATGTCGGAGAAAGGACATTTAAGCAACGCCGAAAGCGCGTTGACTGCCTTTAATCTCGCCACGGACGGCACGAAGACGATAATACTCGCCCATCTGAGCGAACAGAATAATTTGCCCGAACTTGCGTACTGGACGACGAAAAATTACCTTCGGAAAGAAATGGGCGACGAAAGCCGCGGGTGCAATATACTCGTAGCTACGCAAAAAGACACGGTGGTGGCTGAATGACGGAAAAGAAAAACATAACTCCCGAATTATCGTCGATAATCTTCCTTATCGGGTTTGCGTTCTATCAGATAACAGGGCTTATTTTAGCTACCGTTATGGACGTAAAAAGCAACGCTTACATCTTCGTCGCGTACGCTGTGCCGCAGGTAGCCTATATAGCCGCGACCTTTATTACCGTAAAGGTCTGCAAGACGGAATTTAAGTTGCTGCCCGAAAAAGGATCGGTAGATAAATTCGATTATCCGCTCGCCGTCTTATTAGGTTTGGGGATATTCTTTTTCGCGTTGCTGCCTAATTTCGGAGTGCAGAGACTTATTGCCCTTTTAGGTAAAACGCCGCAGGTTACATTACCCGACCTGACGTCGCCCGTTAGTTGCGTAATAGCGGCGATAGTAATATGCGTGTTGCCGGCGATAGGGGAAGAACTCGTTTTCAGAAAGGTTTTCGTAGACGGGTTCTCGAAATACGGAAAGATAAACGCCGTAATTATAAGCGGGGTATTGTTCGGGCTTAGTCACCTTAACTTAGCCCAGACGATACATCAGATTTTCTTAGGGTGTATCCTTTCGTACCTGTACGTTAAAACTAAAAATATAACGCTTACCGCGATAATACATTTCATCAACAATTTTCTTGCGTTGTTTCTTACTCGGTTTACGGGAGAAGAAATCTGGAACAATTTAGTTACGCTCGGAATTTGTTGCGCGATAGGCGCGGTATTTATAGCGTTAAACGCAATATATTTAATTAAAAGGAAGCCGAAAATTACTAACGAAGGCAGAGAAAAACCGTCGTTGTTTACGATAGGGTTTTTCGTTTTCGTAGCGGTAATGTGGATAATAGCGGTCGTCCTTTCATAGAATAACGGAGGAATTGTGACAAAAACTACTAAAATAAGCGCAATATTCTTTATTACCACGTTGTGGCTGGTCATTATGCGAATAGTTTTTTCTTTCGTGGAACTGAGCGACAACGTGTCCGGGTGGCTGTTTTCCGTAGCGATGCAGATAATCGGAATGGGAGTCATTCCTTTCGTGTTATTCAAGTTCTGGGTTAAGGAAGACGTGGTAAGCGGATTTTCGCTGAAAGTAAAAATCCCGCCCGTAACATACCTTCTTGCGATAGTTCTCGGATTTTTGCTCAGCTACGTTACCACGGGCGTAAGCCTTATCTGGCAAAATCTCCTTATCCTTTTAGGCTACACTCACGTTAACGCCCCCGGGACTATATATTCCGACGCAGGCGTTCTTATAATGGAACTTTTCACCACGGCTATGCTTCCTGCGTTTTTTGAAGAGTTTACCGACAGGGGACTCGTTTTAAGAATGTTCAGGGGGATAGAAAACGAAAAGACGGTGGTTATTTTGACCGCGCTTTTGTTCGGTCTTGCCCATCAGAATATACTGCAGACCGGATACGCTTTCGTCGGCGGACTCGTATTTGCGTACCTTGCGTTGAAGACGAAGAGTATCTTCCCCGGTATGATAATTCATTTTATTAACAACGCACTCAGCGTAATAAGCGGTTACTCTTCGCAGCATAACGGTCTTTACGCGGCGGTGGAAGACAGACTTTACGCTTTTATAAGTAACCATTTCCTTATAGCTATCGCAACCTGGGTGGCGGCGGGCGCGCTGATGGTATTTATATTAAAGTATGTAGCGAAAATTCAGCCGAAAGAAAAACCGTCGGAAAATGAAGGCGACGTATTCTTCTTCCCCAACAAACTGCAATACGTGGACGATCTTTTCGGCGCGGGGTTAAGAAAAGACGTGGCGAAAATTTCCGTGTCCAAGCCATATTGGTACGAGTACGCGTTTTTGTACGGTTCGATAGCGATGATGACTCTCACCACCTTGTTTACTTTTATGTGGGGAGTGTGGAGATGATAAAAATAAATATTCTCGCCGTCGGCAACCTTAAAGAAAAATTCTGGACGGAAGCGGTGAGCGAGTACGAAAAGAGAATTTCCCGCTACGCTCGTTTCAGAATAATCGAGCTGCCCGAAAAGAGAACCAAGGAAGAAGAAGGCAAGGAGATATTGAAGAAAATAACGGGTTATCCCGTGGCGATGGACATAGTCGGGAAAGAAGTTTCCAGTACGGAATTCGCCGATTTTTTCGATAAAAAACTTACCGACGGAATAAGCGAATTCAGCCTTATAATAGGGGGCAGCGACGGGCTTAGCGACGAAGTCAAGTCGGCGTGTAAGGAAAGAATATCTTTCGGCAGAGTTACTTTCCCGCATCAGCTTATGAGAGTAATTTTGTCGGAACAGGTCTATAGAGCCCTTACTATTATGAATAACGTAACCTACCATAAGTAAAGAACCTTTCTTTATTCCCCCGCGTAATTTAACGTATGGATTATTACGATAAATTATTGACGGAATGTAAAAAAGCGGGTAAAGTTACTATAATCGGCAAGACCGTATGCGGAAGGGATATACCGCTTGTAAGCGTAGGCGACGGCAGAGCATATACCATTATCGTAGGGGCGGTTCACGCGAGAGAACATATAACGGTCGAACTTATAAAAAAGTTGTTCTTTACGACTAAACTACCGTTCGACGTAATTCCCTGTCTTAATATAGACGGGGTATTGCTGTGTAAATACGGGCTTGACGCAGTGCCCGAAGACAGGCGGGAATACTTAAAGAAAATTAACGGAAAAGACGATTTTTCTTTATGGAAAGCCAACGCCGCCGCCGTCGATATAAACGTTAATTTCGACGCCGGGTGGGGAACGGGAAAACAAAACGTAAAGTACCCGTCGGCAGCCAACTATGTAGGACCCTACCCCGAAAGCGAACCCGAAACGCAAGCCGCCGTAAACATTATGTCGGGTAAAAAATATTCGCAGGTAATATGTTACCACTCGAAAGGGGAAGTAATATACTGGGGCTTCGGCAAGAACTTTTACCACTACGCCGAAGCGAAAGCCTACGCCGATAACGTAGGGTACAAGCTGTCGTACGCAAAGGGGAGCGCGGGCGGACTTAAAGATAAATTCGACCTTATATCCGACGGGTTAGGGTTGACGGTAGAAGTCGGAGAAGATAAATACAGGCACCCGTATCCCGAAGAGCGGTTGCCCGAACTGATAAACAAACACAAGGAGAGCGTAAGTCTTCTGTATGACAACGGAATTAAAATCGCAAGAAAAATCGGCGTATATGGCTGAGGCGTACGCCGAAGCGGAAAAAGCCTACGAAGAAGGAGAAGTACCCGTAGGGTGCGTTATCGTAAAGGACGGTAAGATAATTTCCCGCGCGCACAATACCGTAGAAAAGGACGGTTCCATATTGTCGCATGCGGAAATCAAGGCGATAAAGATAGCCGAAGAAAAGATAGGAAAATATCTTGACGGGTGCGATATGTTCGTCACGGTAGAGCCTTGCGCCATGTGTTCGGGAGCGATAGTGGGCGCGAGAATAGGAAGATTATTTTACGGAGCGAGCGAAGAGAAGACGGGTTGTTGCGGCAGTCTGTATTCGCTCACCGAAGACGACCGTTTTTTCACCGCCGTACCGACGGAAAGCGGAATTATGGAAAAGGAATGTAAAAAACTTATGACGAGTTTTTTCAAAGACAGGAGGTAACGAATGATAATAGTCGGTCTGGGAAATCCCGGCGAAGAATACGCCGACACCTTTCACAATATGGGATTTATGGTAGCCGACGCTATTGCGGAGCTGCTTAATAAGAAAATAACGAAAATAGAGTGTTCCGCTCTCACTGCGGTAAAGGATAATAAGGACGGAAAACTTATTCTGGCTAAGCCCGTCACTTACATGAACGCAAGCGGAGAAGCCGTGAAAGGCTTACTTACTAAGTATAAACAAACCCCCGCCGATCTAATAGTAATTTACGACGATATAGACCTGGACAGGTTTTCGGTAAGGGTAAGGGAAAAGGGCAGCGCAGGCACGCACAACGGTATGCGTAACATAGTCGAAAAGCTCGGCACGGACAATTTCAAAAGGGTAAGAATGGGTATAGGAAGAGACGTCGGCGACCTTAAAGATTTCGTCCTGAAAAAAATAAACGCCGAAGACCTTTCCGTGTTCCGCGACAGAGCGAAAAAGATAGCCGAAATAATCCTGGAATACGCCGATACGAAAGACTTTGACCGTTTTATGCGTAAAGGCAATTCAATTAAATAAAAATGCCGCTCGAAAAACTTTTCAAACTTAACAGAGGACAATTAAAACAACTTTCCGTCGCGATTAACGCGGGGCGGTCTTCCGTCGTGTTTTATTGTTCGGAATATAACCGCTATCATATAGCTTCGCAGTTGGGGAGACCTTTTATTTACGTCGTCGGCGATATAGTCGCGGCAAGAAGAGCGTACGAAACGCTTAAAGAATACTGCGACGGCGAAGTCCTTTTCATGCCCGACAGAGAAGACCCGCTTATCTTACGAAAGAGCGTCAACTTTTCTCTCTTGCAGGAAAGGCTGAAAGTCCTTAACGGGCTTCTCGACGGCACGGCGCAAGGGGTAGTGGTTACGGCGGAAGGCTTGTCGCAACTGTACCCTAAACCCGAAATATTTTTCGAAAACCGCTTCGAGATAAAAAAGGACGCCGATATAGACTCGGAACTGTTCGTTTCTTCCCTTACGACGATGGGATATAAAAGGGTGGAAAGTCTGTCCGCCCCCGCGGAATTTTCGGTAAGGGGCGACGTAATAGACATTTATCCCGTGTGCAGTCGCGACCCGATAAGAATAAGTCTTTTCGGCGACACCGTGGAAGAAATAAAATCTTTCGACCTTGAATCAATGCAGTACAAGGAAGACTTGTTGTCGGTTAAGATTACTCCGTCCACCGATATAATCATTCCCGAAAAAGCGGT
>DJPE01000007.1 GCA_002439705.1 Christensenella sp. UBA6420 | reverse complement strand
GCGCTGAAGAACGCTTCGCCGTCATAAACTCCGACCTTAAAGTCTGGGGACAAAACGCCGCTTTCTATTCGGCTATGGTAAACCCTTGCACCCGTTTCGTAAACAACGTGGTCTACGTCGCCGTCTGCGTACTCGGAGCGTATCTCGTCATCCGCGGCAACGGACTTTTCGGAATGGGTACGTTCACCGTGGGAGCTTTATCCTGCTGCCTTTCGTACGCGAACCAGTACACCAAGCCTTTTAACGAAATAACGGGCGTCGTTACCGAACTGCAAACGGCTGCCGCCGCCGCTACGAGAGTATTCGACCTTCTGGAAGCGGAAGACCAACCGTCCGATATAGGTCTCCCCGACCTTACCGACGCCGACGGCAATATAGAAATAGACGACGTTTACTTCTCCTACGTCAAGAGTAATCCCCTTATTCAAGGCTTCTCTTTGTCCGTAAAGAGCGGTCAGCGTATAGCGATAGTCGGACCTACCGGCTGCGGCAAAACTACCTTAATAAACCTTCTTATGCGTTTCTACGACGCCGACAGCGGCACAATCGAAGTGGAAGGCAAAGACATAACCAAAGTCACGAGAAAATCGCTTCGCGCAAGTTACGGCATGGTACTTCAGGACACGTGGCTCAAAAAAGGCACTGTGCGTGAAAATATAGCCTACGGCAAGCCCGACGCCACCGACGAAGAAATTATCGCGGCGGCAAAAGCGGCGCATATCCACTCGTTTATCACACGTCTTGAAAACGGCTACGATACGGTGCTCGGAGACGACGGCGGCAATATCTCGCAAGGACAAAAACAGCTCCTTTGTATCGCGAGAGTAATGCTCACCCACCCCCCGATGCTCATTCTCGACGAAGCCACTTCTTCGATAGATACCCGTACCGAAATAAAAATACAACAGGCTTTCGAAGCCCTGATGAAGAACAAAACTTCCTTCATCGTCGCCCACCGCCTGTCCACCATAAAGAACGCCGACCTTATTCTCGTAATGAACAAAGGTAACGTAATAGAAAAAGGAACTCACGAAGAACTCCTTACAAAAGGCGGCTTCTACGCCAACCTTTACAACTCCCAGTTTGAACACTGATGTAAAACTACACCTTAAAACGCAAAAATATCCGCCCCTATCGGCGGATATTTCTTTTTATAAAACGCGTTAAAATTTTCCTTTACGTTATCCTTTCAAAACTCTAAATTTCAAGTCCCGCAAGATAATCAATAGAAACGTCAAAGTATTTTGCCAATAAAATAAGTTTGGATAACGTAGGCTCACATTCGTTACGTTCCCACAGACTTATTATTGATTTCCCTACGCCCAACGCTTTCGCCAACTCGATTTGCCCTACTTTCTTTTCAAGTCGCAAATTTTTAAGGCGTTCTCCAAAAGTTTCCATAATTATATAATTCCACAAAACTGGGAAAAATACTTGACTTCCCAGCATGTTGGGAATATAATCAAAGAAAAAAGGAGTTAAAGAACTTATTATGAAATGTATGAATTGTGGAAACGAACCTATGAGATTAAGACGAATACAAAAGACCCCCACCTGGGCTATTCTTGTTGCCATATTCTTTTTCCCGCTCGGATTATTTGCTCTTCTCGCTAAGAAAGAAGAAAACATATTCCGTTGCGACAAATGCGGATATACTTATAAAGAAGAAATTTAGACGCTATGCAGAATCAATGGAATTATTCACATTATGACGACTTGTACGAATATCGCTTTATCGGTTCGATATTTTTACAAGCTTTTGCATTTTTGGGACTGCTTTCGGCGTTGCTGAACGGAACGACAAACGTGCTTTTATCAATTGCCTTAATTGCGCAATTCAACTCGGCATTACCCTGTTTCGTAACCGACGTGGCGGTTCGTAAAAACACTTGGTTAGACGATTTCACAACCGTATACGTTATGTTCGTATTCGGAGTGACAATAGAATACTTTTCCATTGGTCCTGCTATTTGGCTTATTATCCTTTCCGAAGGTGACTTCTTACTGGTTGGCGCTGCAATAGTTATCATAATATCAACCTTTTTCAGACACGTCATTAACGCTATCACCATAATAAAAATGAGCAAAATCGTAAATAAAGCCGACTCGGACGATTTATATAACGGCGACTCGGACGATATTCAAAATTTTAACAATTAGGACTTTGCTGTAAGAATAATTGTCTGAAACTTTATAATCGGGTGTTTGATTATGCAAAACACCCGATTATTCATTCATTCTTTACACGATTTGAAAATTTTAATCTTTACTCGTCGAAAAGTTCCGGCGCTTCTTTGTTTATTCTCAGATATACCAACGTAAGTTCGTTCTTGTAACCCTGACCGCCACCCTGCGTTACATATGCCCTGTCAGCGCAATATTTCGCCTTCTTGTAATCTTTCACGTCGCAATACGCCGACGCAAGCGAAGTCAATAAATGTACCGACGAAGTAAATTCTTGAAAGATACTCTTATTATTCATCCAAAAGTCAATTGCTTTCTGCGACTGTCCCATTCTCCTGTAACAACTCGTCGCTATGGAAAAAACCACTCTGAAATAGTTAGGCGAATCAAAAAACTTATCCGTGCCATATTCGATGATTTTCAAACACAACGAGTAATTTTCGGCTTTCTTTAATTCTATAATATAATCGATTAACTCGTTTTCGGAAAACTTCTTATAATCTATATCTTTATAATAATCCGCCAGGATATCCCGTGCCTGCGTTTTCGGCACTTCTATGTACGACTCGTCATACAAGTTTCCGTCCTGATAATAATAAACTTCATTTTCAAAAATAATCTTCTTCATTCAATCCACCAATACTTTTACGACCCGTAATTTGCAATTAAATTTCTATAATAATAAACTATTTGAGAATATTATATCATTTATTCATGTTATTTCAAACCGATTCACGAAAAATTCCATCTAAATAGCCTTTTCCTGCCCAAATGACATTTTACTATGGCGTATTGCATTTTTTCAAAATCTAACATTTTTGAGCCTTCTGCTTTCATAAATCGAAAAATCTTTCTTAAATTGAGTCAAAAGGTCTGTAAACTTAGCTTTGTTAATCATTATCTTTCTCCTAAAATAGTAAATAGCGTTTTTAATTTTCCTTATCTTATCATTTTTATACACCAAATGTAAAGAGTAAGGTGTACATTATAAGCATACCTGTGCCTTAAATGCGAATTTTTATACACAACAAAACATTAATTTACGTTTTGATGATAAAGCAACGTTTGACTTAAAATTTTGTCCTGATTATAATATCATTAAAGACACGGAGCATCAGCAATCCGATGCATATTGCTAAGGTTGTTTGCGAGTTTATAGCTTGCCTGCGTGTCTTCTTTTATTTCTTGATATTACGCTATTTGCCATTTGTCACGTATTAACTGTTTTTTGAACTCGATATTGTCACTTTGGTCACAAAAATCAGATTTTCCTGTCCGATAACTCGAATATACCGATACCATTGTTTAAGCGTATTCTCGCGTATAAGGTAGTTAATTTGTATTAGTTTAACTTTCCGTTGTGTTCGATTAGGGATTGTTTGCTGTATTCGTCAAAATACAGCAAACGGAATATGCCTTTTGCTTCGCTTGGAAAAAATTTTCCAGACTCGCTCGTCCTTCTTTCCAAATTCGTCAATAGCATAAGCCTATATTCCTTTTTACGTCAATAGAACAACGCTGAAATTAGGGAAATTAGCATAGGCTAAAATTTTTAATTTCTTCCGATTTGAATGAAAAACTCATCGACAAGTTCTTTTCCGCCTGTTTTATAGGTTTTTCCGTCTTTTATCCATACCGAACGGTCGCATAACGCCGCCGCGCAGCGCTTGTCGTGCGTAACGGTAATCATCGTGTTATGCGTTTCTTCGTGGATACGATTCAACACTTCGACCATTTCACAAAGCCCTTTATAGTCCTGCCCTACCGTCGGCTCGTCTAAAATAAGAACTTCGGGCGCGGTAGCAACAACCGCCGCAATGGAAATTCTGCGTTTCTGCCCCTCGGAAAGCGACTGCGGATGACGATTGTATAAATGCTTTATTCTGAATTTTTCGGCAATTTCGTCGGCGTATTCGTCAGACTTTGCGCCGAACTTAATCTCCTTTTCGACCGTCGGCATAAACAGTTGATAGTCGGGGTTCTGATAAACCACGCCCACCTTTTTGTACCATTTTTTGCTCTGCTTGCTCTTTTGCCCGAATATATCGCCTATATTCTGCAAAATCACGCCGCGAGCAGGCTTTTCAAGACGAGAAATAAGCCTTAAAAGGGTTGTTTTTCCGCAACCGTTTTCGCCGAGCAATACCGCGCGCGAGCCTTTTAATATATCGAAAGTAACCCCGTTCAATATATCGCGCTCTTTTACCGAAAACGCGACGTCCGTGAGCGAAAACACGGGTAGCGTTCCGCTGAAAGTCGGACAGGTATCTTCTATTTCGGTTGACTGCTCATTAAGATATTTTTCTCTGTCGGTTATCTCTTTTACGCTCTTATTCCCGACGTGGAAAATTTTGTCCACGAACGGCAGAACCACGTCAAGCCTGTGTTCGATAACAATGATACAATATCCCGCTTTTGCGAGAGATTTTAATATGGACATCAGCATTTCCGCGCCCGCCGTGTCGAGATTGGCAAGCGGTTCGTCGAGTATTACTATCTTCTGCCCCATCGCGAGCGTGGAAGCCGTTATCAGTCTTTGCTTCTGCCCGCCCGAAAGTTTGCGACTCTGCCACGACTTATCGAGTTTCATAAGGCGACAAACCGTGTCTATCTGTTTGCTGATTTTTTCGGGGGAAAACGCAAGGTTTTCGCAACCGAAAGCGATTTCGTCCTCCACCGTTTTTTGTATGATCTGCTCGTCAGCGTTCTGTAAAACGACGCCTACTTTGCGGCACACTTCGCCAAGGCGTTTGCCTTTTATATCTTCGCCGTTTATACGCACTTCGCCCGATAGTTTTCCGTCCGTGATATTAGGGATAATACCGCTTAAGATATACAAAAGCGTGCTTTTGCCTTCGCCCGAATGTCCCGAAACAAGGTTTACCTCTCTATAATTCAGCGTGATATTTACGTTTTCGAGTATATTGACTTTCCCGTCGTAGGAAAAGTTTACGTTTTTGAGTTCTATCGCATTCATAATATCACCGTACAAACCGCACCTGCGGCAAGTCCTAAAATAAACAGCACGTCAGACAGGCAAACGACTTCCTTTTTATATACCGTGTAAGGCGTTTTTTCAAGCGAAAATCCGCGCGTTTCCACCGACAGCGACAGCGTGTCCGAAATGTTTACGAGTCGCATTACGAACGGCACTAAAAACGCTCTGTAAAAGATTTTCGGGTTTAATACGCTGCCTGCGCCGCGCGTTTTCATTGCTTCTCTCACCCTTTTTATCTCCGCGCCGAGTACGGGCGGAAAAGACGTTGCAATCAGCATACCGAGCGTAACGCCCCTCGGCATTTTAAGCGTGGACAGATTTCTCGTCATATCCGCAGGTTCTACGCTCATACCGAGCGCGGCGGCAAGAAATACGGAAGCGAAACGGTTTGCCATTGCCATTGCCGCATTTCCGTCCTTTCCGTAAGCAAAGTACGCGATTAAGGCAAACAGTCCGCCCACTATGATGAATACGGGAAGCACCCTCAGGCAACCTTTTCGGCATCCGAACAGCATAAGCCACACGAAACATCCCGCCAAAAAGTAGGAACATTTCACGTCTTTTGCCATACATAGCCCGAATATAATCAAAAACAGGCTCGCCAAAAATACGAATATGGGATATATCTTCTTTTTGAAAGACCAAAATCTCATTTTTTCAGAACTCCGGCTTTTTTAAGTTCCCTCGCGATAAGCATACCCACGACAGATCCGACGAAACAAAGCGCGACTACGGCAATCGAAATACCGACAATCACGCCGGGGTTCGCTCCGCCGAGAAACATACTCGTTGCCGCTTTTTCTTCGCCCGTAACGGTATAGAAAACATTATAATACAAATACATAAACGGAATCGTAAGCGGCATATATAAAGTACACGCAAGCACACAAGCCCAGTCGTTTTTATACCCGCGGAAGATAAGAAGCGCAAGCGTTTCCGCTATAAGCGCGCATACGATGATAAGTGCCATGGGCGGAAACATAAATATCAGAAATACCGATATGAATATCGACTGAAACAGCAGCGCGCCCGGCTTTCTTACTTTCATCATTCCGATTACGGGGAAAATAGAAAATTGAAGTCCGAGTCCGAGTTGTACGATACCGAACAGCGGTACGTTTACGAGCAGCGGCATAACCGCGCCCGTTATAAGCGTGCAAGCCGTGATTATCGCAAGAAATACGATGTCTTTTATCTTGTATTTTTTGAATATCTTTTTGTCGTTTTCCTCTTCGGCTTCTTTGGCTTTCTTTTGCTCGATTTCAGGCTTATCCGCCGAGTTTTCCTCTTCCGCATTTGCAATTAACTCTGCCGCCGCTTCTTCTATATCGTTGTTTTTCTTTTGTTCGTCCACTTTACGCTTCCTCCGTCATAACGCCGTCGTCAACCTTATAGATTCTGTCGGCAATCGCCATTGTAGATTCTCTGTGCGATACGAGAATAATACTCTTTTTGTTTTTCTGTTCTTTTAACGCCTTTAAGATGATACCTTCGTTGATGCTGTCTACGTTGCTCGTAGGTTCGTCGAGAAGTATGAGTTCACTACCGCGAAGGAACGCACGGGCAAGACCGATACGCTGTTTTTCGCCTGCCGAAAGGTTATCTCCGAGCGCGCCGACCTGCGTTTTGTATCCGTCGGGCAAAGTCATTATAAAATCGTGTACCGAAGCCATTTTGCAGGCGTTTTCGATTTCTTCCTGCGTGGCGTTCGGCTTTGCGATACGCAAGTTATCCTCTATCGTTTCTTCAAACAAATAGGTGCTTTGCGAAACCATAGTTACGTTTTTCAAAAGCGAATCGGTGTTGATTTTGTCTATATCTATATCGTCGTAGTTGATTTCGCCGCCGCTTCTCTCCCAAAATCTCAGAAGAAGTTTCAAAAACGTTGACTTACCGCAACCGCTTTC
>DJPE01000017.1 GCA_002439705.1 Christensenella sp. UBA6420 | reverse complement strand
GCGGAAGCGGACCTTCCCACCGATCCGACCGCTGCGCTCGGTTACCGTTTCGACGGTTGGTTTAACGGCGAAGCGGAATTCGACGAAGAAACTGCTTTTTCCGCAGACGCTACTTACACCGCTAAGTACACCAAAGTTTCTTACGTGGTTAAGTTCGTAAACGGCGAAGAAGAAACCGTTAAACTTATCGACATCGCGGACAACGCCAAACTCACCGCCGAAACCATTCCCGCGGATCCCGCAAAAGAAGGTTTCGTATTTATGGGTTGGTACAGCGGTATGGATAAAGCTGCTACCGACGTTGCAGTGACCGCAGACGTAACTTACAAAGCCGTTTTCAGCAACGAAGATTCCTATACCGGCTATTGGATAAACACCACCGAAGGCAAAGAATCCATGATTTACTTCGACAAAGACAACGGCAAAGTAACTTATACCAGCCAGTTTACCGGTAAGAAAACTTACGAATACAAAGCGAAAGAAGGAACTATCGTTTATTCCACCGGTACTTACACCGGCAAGAAGACGTATACTTTCACCGTAATAGGCGAAAAACTCGTCGTTACTCTCAATGCTTACGATGACGTCGAAGAAAACTTCGTCACTACCGAAATAGACGTGTTGGAAAGAAAAGCCGGCACGGGATTAGGCGGCGTTTACGCTAAGGCTCAAAAGAGTAACGTTATTACCGTAGAAGATAACGGTATCATCTCTATGTTGGGCAGCAACGGTATACCTTACGGCGTGGTTTACACTACCGTAAAAGACGGCGTTACCGTATATCATTTCGATATGAGAATAACCCCCACCGGAGCTTTGAAGAAACTCACCGCTATCGTTGACGAAAACGGAAACTTCATTATGTCCGCCGAAGACGAAGCCAACGCTTCTTACGAAGGTATCTATGCTAAGGACGCGGAAGTGACCGATTTTTATTACGACGGAAACTATCTCGTATCTATCGTCAAAGGCGAAGTTACGCAATATACTTACATCGTTAAGGACGGAGGTTCTTACTACGCTACCGTAACGGGTACCGTGGCTTTGAACAATGAAATCACTATAAGCTACGGCGACGGTCTGGAAGCGGTCTACGCTATCACCGAGATGCCCACTAAGGATCAGGAAGGCAACATGTCTCCCGCTTCTTCCGAAAGAGGAACTTATACCAGTGCGGACGGCAGCCTGTACTTGGATGGTTTCGGCAAGGCTGTTTTGACTGCTACTGCCGACGGCGAAGTTGTTAACAGCACTTATTACATTAACAAAGTCGGCATCGTAATTCTTACCGACGAATACAACAACGTTTTCGCCATGTCTATCGACGTTGACGCTCGTACTTGCGCCGTCGCTACTTCCGACGGAAAATCGGCAGAATACAAACAGTCCGTAAGCGGCAGCACTTCTTACACCCTGACTATCGACGGCTTCGGCGGAGCTACCGTTGCGGTTAAGTACAGTTGGTCCACTACTCCGACTCTCTACTACGGCACTTACGCTTACGCAGCGGACGGAGCTTCCGTTACGCTTAACATAACCAACTATTCTACCTACAATAAGACTTATTCCGTAGAAGAAGACGGCAATGCTTTGGTAAGCGCGGACGGCAATATCGTCTTCCTGGTACCCGGATTTACCGCGGAAGACAAGTCCGGACAGTTCGTCGGATATTTCGTTGACGACAAAGGCAACGCTATCGAAATCACTTCCGAATCTTCCGGTATGTGGATTGTCTTTAACGGCAACAACTATCAGCTCGGCAAGAACTGGAACGGCACGAAATTAGCTTTCGAAGCGCCCGATTTCGACGCTGCGGAAGGATATACCACTTGGGACAGAACTTATACCGTAACTATGGTAGACGGCAAAGTAGTTATCGCCCACGACTGCATTAAGTCTTACGACGATACTTACGAAGAATTGGAAACCGAAGCTAAATCCGTTACTTACACCAAAACTACCAAACCTTTCTCTTTCGCTGAAAGCGCGAGAGGAACCTGGTATCTTTCCGATAACACCGTAGTCGTTATCTCCGAAAGCACCATTACCGTAGGCGGAGTAGAGGGTACCGATTACAATAAATCGGAATCTTGGGGCGGCTATAACTATTTCTTCAAAATTAACGGTACCGAGTATATGATTTACGAAGACAGCACAACCGCAGGAAAGTGGTATTACGGTCTTTCTTCTTCGTATGACGCGGAAGAACTCAGTGCAACCGAACACGTTACCGAAACTCTCGACGGACTCGAAGGTACGTACGTAAACGGCACTAATACCATTACGCTCGACGGAAAAGGCAACGGCGTTTATAACAACGGTAACGAATATACCTTTACTTACAGCGGAACCGGCAGCACGAAGAACGTGTCTAATTTCGCAGATTATGATAGTGGCAGTAATACCATTACCGTTACCGATACCGGTTTGGACGTTCATTTTGCCGACAGTTATGGTGAGAACGTTTATGACGCAAGCTTCACTAAGAAAGCCGCAAGCGGATCCGCCGCTATCGACGAAGGAATGCAAGGTACTTTCACCGGTAACAACGGTTACACCACCACCTTTACCTTAAAGGTGAACGCCGACAGCATCGAATATTCCGAAGTAGATACTTCCGTTAGTTTGAATATCAAAGCTACGATTACCGAATATACTATCGAAGACGGCGGATACACTATTGCTTGGACTCGCAACGGAGTAAACTACAAGTTCTCCAGCCCGATGAGCGGATACTTCAAATTGTACGTAGGCGACTACGATTACACTATGACCGCAGGCGGCAGCTCTGAAGAACCCGCTTTGACCGAAATTCCCGAAGCGTTTATCGGAACGTGGAAAGGTACCGACGGCGAAGGCGAATATAAGTACGTAATCACCGCTACGTCCATAGAATTTACTTATGCTGGTGGCAATCCTTCCACTTACACTATGGATAGCATAGAAATCGCAGCCGACGGTAGCAAAGTTACCATCTCCGGCGACAGCTATTTTACCGTTACTTCTACCGGACTTAACGTGAAAGACGTTTATTCCGGCGGAACTTACGTTGACGTAGACTTGACCAAAGAAGCCGAAGAAACTCTCGACGCTTTCGCAGGAACTTGGACGGGTAAAGTCGGTGCTAATACTTGGAACGTAGTATGCGACGGAAAAGGAAACATAACCATAAACGATACGGCTTATACCTATACCGCAGGTTCTACCAGCATAACTGCAAATAGTAGCATAATAACTATCAAAGACGGTAAAATGCACGTAGAATACGATGACGGCGAATACCAGTTTAGCGGCGATCTTGTTAAGGCTTAATCGCTAATCAAAAAACAATTAAAGATACCCGACCGCAAGGTCGGGTTTTTCTTTGCCCAATATCCATATTTTTACGATAAGTTTTGTCGTAATATGCGAATAGGTGCAAATAATGGACAAAATAACATTTGAAAAGGTGTAAACAATACTCTGAAAAACACTTAAAAAGGTGCAAGTAACGTATTCGGTTTTGAAAAGTCAACGAAATCAGGTTAAAAAGTTATTGAAAAGTCAACGAAAATCGCGAGAAAAACTATTGAAAAGTCAACGGCTACGAAAACAGGGCGTGTTGCGAACGGCGGTATTCGTTCATACAATGTAGTATACGAAGGAGGAGAGTATGAACGAATATACCGATTTCGGACGAAGGGAGAGTTGCGGATGCGGCAGGGACGAGTACGTGTATGACGAATACCGTTGCTCCGACGGGCCGCCCGAACCGCCTTGCGGACGTTGGTGCGGGCAGCCGTCGCAGTGCCGTTGCTGTCAGCCGCCTATGCGCCGTTGCGGCGGGTGCTCCGACGCTATGGCGATAGCCGCTATATTTGCCGTAATGTGTCTTACTTGCAGATAAGATATCGTACATTTTGCGACGAAAAATTCGAACCGTTTCGCTTTTACACAGCGTGCGGGAAGTGCGTTTTTGTCGGAAATAAACGCAATTCGGGCTGTCGAAACGACAAAAATATTGTGAGTATTATTTTGCAACGGATAAAATTTGCGTTGTAATATACGGTTTCGTGTGATACAATATCGGTATGAGAAGAAAAAGCAAGGGCAAAAACACGTCCCGAAACGCAGTAATCGAAGTCACGAAAGACGAAGCCGCCGCCGCGTCCGAAATTAAGGAAACGGCGGGGGTAGGTTTTACTGCGGAAGACGCGCCCGTCGTTGAAGAAAATCCTTTGTTTTCCGACAAGGATTATTTAAGCAACGGGCTCAGCGAAGAGCAGGTTGCGCAAAGAATAGCCGACGGCAAAATTAACGGCGACCAGACGATAAAAACGAAAAGCGTCGCACAGATACTGTTCGGCAATATTTTTACGTTTTTTAATTTCCTTTTTATCGGGCTTGCGGTAATTCTCTTATTTTTTGAAGATTTCCAGACGAATAAAATAAAGAATTTCGGTTTTATGGGGTTGGTTATCATAAACGCCCTTATCGGAATTATTCAGGAACTCAAAGCTAAACGCACGATGGACAAGCTATCGCTTATTTCCGCGCCGAAAGTTAAAGTTATACGCGGGGGAGTATCGAGCGATATAGCGGTAAGAGACGTACTTTTGGACGACGTGACTATACTTTCCACGGGCGACCAGATTTGTGCCGACGCCGTGGTAATAGACGGAAGTATAGAAGTAAACGAGTCGCTTATTACGGGCGAACCCGACGCGATAAGTAAATCGGCGGGCGACAGCGTTATGAGCGGCAGTTGCGTCGTGTCGGGCAAGGCGAAAGCAAGGGTAATACACGTCGGAATGGACAATTTTGCCATGAAGATTTCGGCGGGAGCCAAATATTTCAAGAAGCCGAATTCCGAGATATGGCGTTCTCTTATGACGATAGTAAAGGTTATGGCGGCTATTATCGTTCCTTTGGGGATAGCTCTTTTTTGCGTAAAATACTTTTTGCAGGACGGAGAATTGAATTCCACCGTCGTCAACACTATCGGAACGCTCGTCGGAATGATACCGAACGGGCTTGCCGCGTTGTCGAGTACGGTATTTTGTATCAGCGTAATAAGGCTCGCTAGACACAAAACCCTTGCGCAGGATATGTACTGCGTGGAAACTTTGGCGCGAGTGGACGTTCTTTGTCTCGACAAAACGGGAACGATTACGAGCGGTGAAATGGAAGTCAACGGGCTTAAACCCCGTAAAGATTTGCCCGAGCAGGAACTTAAAGGAATGATAAGGAACCTTATCGAAGCCACGCAGGACGAAAACGCCACCGCTCTTGCTATAAGGAATTTCGTAAAAGACTGTTCTGTCACCGCGAAAGCCGAAAAGGTGGTGCCGTTCAGCTCGGTGAGAAAGTGGAGCGGAGCGTATTTTGCCGGAAGAAGTTACGTTCTCGGCGCGCCCGAATTTGTCCTTAATTTAGATCACGGCAACGTGAAAGAAATCTGCAACGAGATGGCGGACAGGGGATACAGAGTCCTTGCCGTGGCGTCGTCAAAATACAATTTCAACGGACAGGAACTGCCTTCGAGATTAAGGCTCGAAGGGCTTATATTTATCACCGATAAGATAAGACCGGAAGCTCCCGACACGATGAAGTTTTTTAAAGAGCAGGGCGTTAATCTTAAAATCATATCGGGGGATAACCCCGTAACCGTCAGGTCGGTGGCTATACGCGCTGGACTGGAGACCTGCGACAATATTATCGATATGTCTACCGTCGAAAAAGACGCCGATTTAACCGAAATAGCCGAAAAGAACACAATATTCGGCAGGGTCACGCCCGAACAGAAATTAGGACTCGTGAAAGCTCTCAAAGCGGGCGGACATACCGTAGCTATGACGGGCGACGGCGTAAACGACGTTCTTGCGCTGAAAGAATCCGACTGTTCGATAGCTATGGCGAGCGGTTCCGACGCCGCCAAAAACGTAAGTAGTCTGGTCCTTTTGGACAGCAATTTTGCGTCTTTACCGAAAGTCGTTGCGGAAGGGCGGCGTTCTATCAACAACCTGGAGCGTTCGGCTTCGCTGTTTTTGGTAAAGACTATCTACAATTTCCTTCTTGCGCTCGTGTTTCTTATCGTGCCGTCGAATTTGCCGTTCGAGCCGGCTCAGCTCACGTTTATAGGTATGGTCACGATAGGTATTCCGTCCTTCGTCCTTGCGTTGGAACCGAACAACGAGCGTGTGACGGGCAGGTTTATGCCGAAAGTCCTTTGTAACGCGCTTCCCGGGGCGATTATGGTCGTTATCGGAATACTGCTTGTTTTGGCGACGAAACGGTTTTTCCAGCCAGAGCTAACCGACACGCAGATGACTACGATGTACGTTCTCGTCACCGTGTTCGTCGGGTTCGTGTACCTGTTCAAGGTGTGCCTGCCGTTTAATGTGGTTAACGTCGTACTTTACCTTCTCGTACTGGCGACGTTTATCGTGTGCCACTTTATTACCATTCCCGGCGTAGATATAAGCCTGAAACAATGGTTCGGATTATCCACCGACATAAATTCGGAGATGGCGAAAGCTCTCGCGGTAATAGGTCTTATCGTCTTGCCGTGGTTTGTGATAATGCTTGGACTTACGTCGAAACTCCGCAAGAAGATAGACGCATATCTCGACAAACGCAATTTCAGCGACGCTTCGATAGAGAAGAGAACCGAAAAACAGTTAAAGGAGAGCGAATCGGTCAAAACTCGCTTGCAAGCACGGAAAGGTTCTGACAAATAAGACCTATAATAGTCCGCAGCTTTAATATCTCCCTTTTCGTCAGCCCTTGGCACAACGCTATCGCGACGACGGAAGCGACGGTAAGAACGTCGATAGAATCCTTATTCATAAAATAAAATACGCGAAGGCTCCGTTTTTTGTGACGGAGCTTTTATGGTCAGTTGCGGCGAAATGTATTTTGAAATGTATAAAAACGAGCCGAAACGCACAAAAAGCGTTAAAAATAAACAAAAACCGACGAAAACCGCATTTTTTCGACTCGTCATAAATGTTACTATTTCGGGAGAGGAATATTTATGATAAAGAGATACGTTTTCAAATACATTTTTTACGCCGCTGCGTTCGCTGCGTTTACGCTTGCGGAAAAGGCTTTGGGCATATACGGTCTGGCGATAGGCTTTCTGTTCGCGATGTCGTTTTGTCGGGAAAAATATTATATCGTCCTTCCGTGCTATTTTGCGGCGCAGACGCTGATACCGTTTTCCGTAAACGCGGTAATCTACGCGAGTGCGGCAGTCGTGCTGTACGGGGTAGATTATTTTATCCATTATAAAGTAAAACGCAGAAGAACTTTTGTCGAGTCTGCTATACTTACCGCCTTGTCGTTGGCCCCGTATATAGGGCTTAACGTAAGCGGCGATTTCGCTTGGCTACGGATAGTGCTGTCGGTGACGGCGGCGCTTACTTTCGGCTACGCTTCGGCTATCGCGGCGTATCCCGTTATTATAAGGGGGCTACGGTACAGACTCACTTGCGGAGAGATTTTTTGCATAGGAATTGCCGTATGCGTGGCGAGTATAGGACTCGGTAGCTTTGAATTGTTCAACGTGAAACCATATTTTTTCATCGTAGCGTTTGCCGCGGTTTTTTTGAAAGGGACGGGCAGCGTTGCCGTCTTGCCGTTCGGAGTGGCGAGCGGTTTGGGTATGGCGATAGGAAGCGGCGACCCCGTCACGCTGTGCGCGGTCACGGTGGCGAGTCTGGTCGCGGCAGGTTCGGGAAGGTACAGACCGATACTTACGGGAATAGTTACGGGAGCGGTTTTCGCGTTGACGGTGCTGTTTTTTAACGGCAAGTTCGATATATA
Source organism: Christensenella sp. UBA6420 (assembly GCA_002439705.1). Classification (GTDB taxonomy): domain Bacteria; phylum Bacillota; class Clostridia; order Christensenellales; family DTU072; genus CAG-1782. The sequence continues at coordinate 13,871 of DJPE01000017.1, read as the reverse complement.
TTCCGCCGTGCCGTTTTTCGTCGGAGCGTTGGCGGCTTCCTGTATCCCGCCGAAAACTTACAAGCGGACGGGGCTTACCCGTCGGGGATACGTCGGAAGATACGCTATGCGTACCGTAGTTAATCGCGACAGGGAAGAGCTGTCGGAAAAATTAAATTACGTTTCGTCGGCGTTTTACGAGATGCAGGACATACTGACGGAAGAGCAAGTTTGTTCGCCCGATATAGGGGCTGTGACCGATTCGGTGTGCAATATCGTCTGCGCGGAATGTAGTTTCTGTGCAAAATGCGTAGAAAAGTTCGACGTAAGGGCTTCCGTAAACAAATTGGTGGAAGCGGGAGTAACTAACGGCAAATGCACTCTTCTCGACGTGAGCGTGCTTATGGGCGAGAACTGCCGCAAAGTCGGCTACGTCATCAACGCCGTCAACGACGGGGTGTTGACGTATAAAAGACTGTTGGAAAAGCGAAGCGGCATAGAGCAGGGCAGAGATATGCTTATTACGCAGACGGGCGGAGCCGCCGCTCTCATGAAAGAAATGGCGAAGAACGTTAAGGCAGGGCTTACTTTCGACGTGGAAAAGGAAAAAATATTGCTCGAAAAACTCGGTCAAGCCAATGTTATTGCGGCGGACGTAATGATTTACGACGCCGACACGCCGAAAGCAGAAGTGACGGCGGTAGTAAGAGAAAAGGACGTTGCAAAACCTGCGTTAAGAGAAATCGTGTCGGAAGTAATCGGTATGAAAATGGGCGAATACTCGCAAAAAACCGCAATTAACGGTATGGTAGGGGTTTCGTTTTGCAAAGCGCCCGAATACGGAATAATGTACGGGGAAAGCGTGTCGAGCAAGGAAGAACGGTGCGGAGATACCCGTCAGGCTGTGAAAATCGGCAAGAATAAGCTTATGTTTATACTTAGCGACGGAATGGGCACGGGAAAGAACGCTCATCTTACCGCAGGGTGCGTTACGCGACTTATAGAATCCTTTTATAAAGCGGGATTTGACCACGGAACGATATTTACCTGCGTGGCGGGACTTATGTCGTTAAGGACGCAAGAAGATTTCAGTGCGTTGGACGTACTCGTCGCGGACGTGTCCACCGGCGACGTCGATTTCATAAAACAGGGCGGCAGAGAAAGTTATATCGTTTCGCAAAACCGCTTCGAGCAGGTAGAAGGGGGAAGTCTTCCTATGGGAATAATAGCGGACAGTTCGCCGAAGATAGAGAGAAGACGGTTAAGGACGGACGAAACGGTTATTTTAATGAGCGACGGCGTAGCCGACGCCCTTTCTCCCGACGAGATAAGAGAAATTGCGGTGGGGAGCGGTTTGCGTAATCCGAAGACGGTTTCCGACGAAATAGTAGCGGCAGCGAAATTAAGAAAAGGCGAAGGATACGACGATATGACGGTAATGGCGTTAAGACTCGTCAGGTCCGCCGAAAAAAGTAAAAGTAATTCTCTGAACATATAATTTGCGCGGACGGTAAACTATTTGCCGTCTGTACTTGATTTATGGCGAAAAAAAATATATAATTTTTCTATGGAAATAGATGTACGACGCGTAAAAACAGGCGTCGCCGTCAGCGGCGGCGTAGACAGTATGGTTCTGCTCCGACTTTTTATGAATAGCGGAGTCGATTTTTGCGTAATCAACGTCGAACACGGCATACGGGGCGAATCGTCGGTAAAAGACAGCGAATTCGTCGCGAGTTTTTGTAAAAATCACGGTATAGAGTGTTTCGTCGAAAGAGTAAACGCCTTAGAATACGCCGAAAGGAATAAAATAAGCGTAGAACTCGCCGCAAGGGAATTAAGATACGCGGTTTTTGAAAAGTATCTTGCCGACGGCACGATCAAGGCGATAGCTCTCGCTCATCACGCCGACGACAATGCGGAGACCGTTCTTATGCGTCTTTTCCGCGGCACGGGCGTGAAAGGACTTAAAGGTATCGTAGAAAGGGGCAATTATATTCGTCCGCTTCTGAAATACACGAGAGAAGATATTTTGTCTTACGCAAGAGAAAACGGCGTTGAGTTCGTCGAAGACGAAACAAACGCAGACTCCGCCTATACCCGCAATTTTATAAGAAACGAGCTTTTGCCGATTATTAAAGAAAAATACCCGTCGGTAGTCGAATCCATATACAGATTATCCAAAAACGCCGAAGAAATTGACGCTTTTTTGGAGAAAAGTTCAATAAAACCCGAAAAAACGGCAGACGGATACGTCTTGAGAAACCTGTTCGACGCGGACGTGGCGATACAGAAATACTCGATATGCGCCGTACTCCGCACGCTCGGAGCAGTCAAGGACGTCGAAGACGTCCATCTTACCGCGTTACTTAACCTTAAAGACAAAGAAAATAACGTTACTCTCGATATGCCGTTCGGCATTACCGCGTTGAAGTACGACAAGAGCCTTTGCTTTTTTAAGGAAGAGAAAGAAGAGTTCGCAGAAAGACCGTTTTCGCCGAGAGATAAGTACGTTTTCGGCGGGTTTTCTTACAGGTTTACCGAAGCGGACTGTATGTCGCCGCGGCTTACGTTCGACGGGGACAAGGCTGTCGGGTGTGTGGTAAGGACGAGAAAAGTCGGGGATAAATTTTGTCGCGTAAACGGCAAAAACAAGCTTTTATCCGATTTTTTGAACGAAAAAAAATTACTTAAAAGTCAAAAAGACAAGTTACTTTTGTTAGCTAAGGGCGACGTAGTGTACGCCGTTCTCGGGCTGGAAGTAGCGGAAGAAGTCAAAATTGACGAAAATACGAAAAAAATAATTTATATTGTTAAGGAGAACGAAACTTATGATGAGAGATGACATAGATCACGTTTTAGTGACCAACGAGCAGATACAGGCGAGAATTAAAGAGATTGCCGAAGATATACACAAGGATTTCGGCGACGAAAAAATCGTTATGGTCTGCATTTTGCGCGGTAGCTTGTATTTCTTTGCCGACCTTACGAGAGCTATACCTAATTTTCTTGAATTGGAATTTATGTCGGTCAGTTCCTACGGAGCGGGCACTTCTTCGAGCGGCGAAGTGAAGATAGTCAAGGATTTAAGCTGCGCAATCGAAGGGAAGAACGTGATTATCGTCGAAGATATTATTGACACGGGATATACCATTTCGTACCTTAAACGTATTCTTACCGAACGCAGACCGAAAAAACTTAAAGTCTGCACCTTGCTGGATAAGCCGTCCAGAAGGGAAGTCACCATTTCGGGCGACTATATAGGGTTCGAAGTGCCGAACGAGTTTGTGGTAGGTTACGGCCTCGATTACGACCAGGACTACCGCAATTATCCCAACGTAGGGGTTCTTAAAGCGGAAATTTACACTAAGTAATGGACGTCTTTGAAGAACTTAAAGATTTATCCGGCCGTTTCGATAAGCATATTTTTATAGTGGGCGGTTTCGTAAGGGATACTTTGGCGAAATTGCCGCCCCACGACGTGGATATTACGGGGGATATTAACCCCGACGAAGTGATAAAAACTTTGTCGAAAACCCGCTATAAAGTCAAAGTCACGAGTCAAAAACTTATGACTTTGAAGATAATAGGGGATAATAGTTACGAATTTACCGCCTTCCGCACCGACAGTTATTCCGACGGACACACCCCCGACGACGTGAAAAGAACTTCCGATATAAAGGCAGACGCGTTAAGGCGCGATTTTACGATGAACGCCGTTTATTACGACGTAAAAAAAGGCGAATACGTCGACCCTATCGGCGGAATAGCGGATATAGAAGCGAAAATCGTCCGTTGCACGCGGGACGATACCTTTGAAGAAGACGGTTTAAGACTTATGAGACTTTGCCGACAAGCCGCCGAATCAGGGTTCGGGATAGAAGAGAATACCCTTGCCGCCGCCCGCCGCAACGCAAAGAGAATTAACGAAATTTCTCCCGAAAGGATACGGGACGAACTCGACAGGATACTTTCGGCAGACCTTAGGTACGGAATTAAAGACGCCCATGTCCGCGGGCTCAGACTTTTGGACGAGATAGGCGTGCTCGAAGAGATTTTACCCGAAATCGTCGACGGGAAAGGGGTGGAACAGCGCAGCGATTACCATAAGTTCGACGTGTACGGGCATATTATGGAAACGGTCAGAAAAGCCGACCCGTCGGTAAGACTCGCCGCTTTAATGCACGACGTGGCGAAACCGTATTGTAAAAGAACGTTCGGCAGGTTTAAGGATCACGCAATTTACGGCGCGGAAACCGCAAGAAAGATACTGAAAAAATTTCGGTATCCGAATAAAGTTATTAAGGAAGTTTGTTTTCTTGTCTACAACCATATGTACGACCTGAAATGTCGTCTGCCCGACGACGAAGTAAGAAAGTTTTTACAGGAAAATTATAACCGTCTGGATAAACTTTTTCTTCTTAAACAAGCAGATTACGAAGGGGGCGGAACCCTTACGGGAGAATGTCCCGCCGTGGCGAAGCACAAAAAAATTCTTGCCGAAATGGAGAGAGAAAAGGTGCCGTTTTCGCTTAAAGAGTTAGCCGTGGACGGCAACGACCTTGCAAAAGCAGGCGTTCCCGAAAATTTAAGGGGAAAGGTTCTGCATAATCTTTTCGAGCGGTGCGCTTTGGACGGGAGCCTTAACGATAAAGAAAAATTGACGGAAATTATAGAAAAGGAGATAAATTATGCCGATTAACGACTACAAACAGGAATTTATAAGAATATTCAAGGAGAATATAGCCCGCCCCGGCGCGGATAAACTTTTGGACTGGCTGGAAAAATCCGACTTTTTCTACGCCCCGGCGTCAAGCCGTTTTCACTCGGCGCATCTCGGCGGTCTGTGCGAACACAGCGTAAAGGTGTATTACAGGTTTTTGCAAAATCTTCAGATGGAATACGAAGAAGAAATGGAAGAAAGAATCCCCATGGAGAGTATCGCTATAATCGCCCTTCTGCACGATATTTGTAAGGTAAACTGCTATAAGGAAGAGTACAGAAACGTTAAAGTAGACGGCGAATGGGTGCAAAAACCTTATTACACGTTCGAAGACGGTCTGCCTTACGGACACGGAGAAAAGAGCGTGTATATAGCGTCGGGCTTTATGCGTCTTACGAGAGAAGAAGCGATGGCGATAAACTGGCATATGGGCGGTTTCGACCAAAGAGTTCTCGGCGGAAGCTACGCGTTAAGCGACGTTTTCTATAAATATCCCACCGCGTTACTGTTCCATATTTCCGACGCTGAAGCGACTTATCTCGACGAAACGAGAGAAACGAAGTAGAGCCGTAGGCTAAGTTAATTGCCAAGCCGTCGGCTCGGCGTGAATTGCCACTGCGTGGCTTTAATTTCCACTCCTATCGGAGCTGAGTTAATTGCCCTGACGGGCGTGAATTGCCAAAATCTATGATTTCGGCGTTACGGAAAATTGAAACGACTTTCCGATACTCAAAACCATTAGTAGCCGCGAAGAGCGGCAATTTTAACTTTCTTCCCCACGATATCGACGCATTTTTGAGCGGTTTCTTCGGGAATTGCGGAAAAGCCGTGGGTAAGACACCCGTCGGTGTCGCGATATTTTTGCAGGATGTATTTATCCGCGCCGTCGAGCCATTCGGCTATCGCGTAGAAGTCGCTTTCGTCGATAAGTTCGGCTATTGCGGTGGTTCGGAATTCGTATTTTACCGTGCCTTTTTTCAAAAATTCGACGCTTTCGTTTACGGCGGATAGGTCGTAATTTTGTTTTCCTATCGTGGCGGCGTATTTTGACGGACTGTTTTTTATGTCCATAGCAATATAGTCGACAAGGTTTTCTTTTACGAGAAACTTCAGCATTTCGGGGTTAGTGCCGTTGCTGTCGAGTTTTACGTCGTAGCCGATTTCCTTTACCTTGCGGATAAAGTCGGGCAAGTCCTTATGAAGAGTGGGTTCTCCGCCCGTGACGGTAAGTCCGTCGAGAAGCCCTTTTCTTTTAGTAAGATAGGCGAAAATCTCTTCTTCGTCTATTATATACGGATTTTTTTCCAACTCCACAAGACTACTGTTGTGGCAGTACGGACAGCGGAAATTGCATCCCCCCGTGAACACGGTAGCGGCGGTGTGTCCGTCGTAATCGACTAACGATAATTTTTCCAATCCAAATAATTTCATACTAATAGTATACCACCCCGTGCCCGTATTGTCTAACCGAAAACGAGCAATAATTTAATTATGTACCCTTACCATAACCGCATAATTCAACGCATAAAAAACGACGAACTCGTATCCGTCGAAAAAGGTTCGGAAGAGTTCTTCGCAGTGTTCGTTTTCAATACCTACCCGTACACCCGTCCTATCCGCGAACACGCCGTTTTTCGATACGAAAAGATATTGAAAGAAAAGGGAATAAAAACGTTTTGGAATTAAATTATTGATTATTCAACTCAAAGTAAAGGGTATAAAAAAGGCACAATAACGGCGCTTTCATTTAATATCTAAGCCCAAAATATAGTTGGAATCTAAATCGAGTTCTTTACAAAGTTTAGCGAAAGTGTCGAGTTTCGGAAGTTTGTCGGTGGTTTTGTATTGAGTTACCATTTCGGGAGAAACGCCGATGAGCTTGGCGATTTGAATAGTCGTCAAACCGCTATTTTTTATCTCTTCGCTTAATCTTTTTTTAATGATATTTTCTTCTTCCATCGAGACTATTATATAACCGCCGGTTAGATTATTATTGATAGCTAACCGAAGGTTAGTATATAATTCTTATATAACGTTTGAAAAAGGAGAACGGAAATGAGAAAATCGAATTTTGTTAAAAGCATAGTTTTGATAGTTTTAATATGCGTAACGCTTTGTTTTATTACGGCGTGTTCCGAGAGTGCCGAGAAAAAAGACCCGCAAATCTACGCAGTTTATAAAGCGTACGCAGACTATGCGCAAAATAATAACGAAACTCCCTTGTCCTACGAAGAATGGTTAAAGAGTATAAGGGGAGAGCGCGGCATTACGCCCGAATTTCGGATAGATTACGTTACGGGAGTATGGGAAGTATCTTACGACAACGGGGATACTTGGAATTCTCTGTACCAAAAGGCGTGCGGTAAAGACGGAGTTGACGGAAAGGACGGCAAAGACGGGATAAACGGTATCGACGGTAAAGACGGCGTAAACGGTAAAGACGGTATTTCGCCGAAATTGCGAATTAACGCCGAAACGGGAATGTGGGAAGTATCTTACGATGACGAAAAGACTTGGGTTTCGCTCAACGTGAAAGCGGCGGGAATTGACGGAAGAGACGGTTTGTCGGCGTACGAACAATACGTTAAGAATAATCCGTCGTATAAGAAGACGGAAGAAGAATGGTTAGCCGATTTGGCGTCGGGCGCGTTGCACGTTATTAACATAACGTTGGACGGAAACGGCGGCGAAGTGAGCGAAAACAGTATAGTTACGAAAGCGTTTTCTTACGTTAACGTAGACAAACCTGCGAGAAACGGCTACGATTTCGTTGAGTTATGGAAAATACATTAAGGCGGAATAGGATAACAGTTCTATTCCGCTTTTGTTTATAAGCTTAGCTTTTTACTTTCTGTTCGGCGTGAACGGAAAGTAACAAAGACACACACGAGCCGCATCTCCGACCACTCGTTATGTGGGATTTTTTCGCACAAAACATTGTGACTGCGTTAAACGCCCGTGTGACGCTTGGTCGGAAACGTTTGGTCGGAATTTATATGTGGAAATACCGTCTAATCTGCGCAAGAATTTGTTTATGGTTGGTTATTATTAAGATTATCATAATGACGACGGACACGGCGGTGGCTGCTATGGACGGCCATTTTACGCTCAGGTCAAGGATATAGGCGGCGCAGACGGGGATTACGCCGAGAATGGCGAAGACGAAGAAGCTCGACAGTTTCGATTTGGACACTTTGCGGGTGGTGATAAGGTATACGCAAATCATTACTTCGCTAAGGAAGTAGACTATCGGAAGCCAGGTTATGAACACCCAATGGTTGCCGCCGACGGTAAGGCGCATAAGTATGAAGACTATGGTAAGGGCTATCGTTTGTCCGAAGATGCGGACTATGAAATTACCTTGCGCGATGAAAGTAAAACGCACGCAGTAATAGACGTAGGTAAGAGAAACCATTACAATAATGCTCCACATAAAGGCGGGGTTCGTCAATACGTTGGCGACGACGCAGGCTACTATTATCGCCGCAGCTAAGGGAATATACACTTTGGAAAAGATATCCAGACGACGTTTTTTGACGTGACCTATAGGAGACGGCAAGTCGGGGGTCTCGTCGGGAAGGCGAGTACCTTCGAGCGGTTGACCGCAAAGGGGACAGACGTCGGTAGTACAGTCTACTTTTACGTTGCAGTGTCTACAATACATCGCATTTCTCCCTGAAATTGCTCGATACTTTGACTTCGCCGCACTCTTCGGCGAGTTTCGAGCAGAAAGCTTGTTCTATTTTCGTGGCGACGAGTTTTCTCGTAAAACTTATAATGGTTTTTCCGTCGTAACTTACCACGCCCATATTTATCGGCGTACGCTCCGAACAGTTAAGGTTGAACAAAAAGTGTTCTACGTTTTTTCCGTCGTCGAATTTTATTTCTCCGAGATTGCTTATAATTATAGTCTGTTTCGACTTCGGCGAAAGCTCCCGTCCGACGCGGCTTATGAACCCCTTGACGGCAAGGGGCATAAATTTAAGGACAAACAGCTTGTCCATAAGGGAAGAAAAACTGAGTTTAACCTGCAATTCTTCTTCGGTAAGCTGTTCTTTTAAGCTGCTTTTGACGTATCCGATAAAGGCGTCGAGCTGCGGATAGGCGTTCCGCGGAACGGAACACTTAGCGAAGTTCGTGAAATTGAACATCGTGTTCGACGGGAATTTTTTGCGTAAGTTTACGGGAATAAAGGCGATAAAATCTTCTTTTTGTTTCGTCGTACCGTAGCTTACTGCAAAGGATAAAAGAGCGAGTGCCGCCAAAAATACCGTTATGGAGCAACCGTGTTTTCTCGCCGCCGCAAGGAGTTTTTCCGTAGGAACTTCCGCCTGAATAAGTCCGAAACCTTCATAAGAAAATTGTTTTCCCGTGGCGTGGAAAGCGTATCCGCCCGCCATTTTTTTCGTGCCGCTGACTAATTTAATCTTCTTGTAATACTTTTTGAACGAGTCTTCGGTTTCTCCTTCCGATTCGGGGGTCGCCAACGTAATAACGTTGTCGCAGGGAACGGCAATTCCTTCCTTTTCAAAATAGTAGAAAAGAACGGTTTTCAGAAACTCCATACCGCCGTTGCCGTCGCAGAGCCCGTGGAAAAAGTCGATAAATATTCTCTTTCCGTAATAGGTCACGCGGAAAAGGTAGTAGCGGTTGTGACGGAAGTTGAGAATTTTCAAGAGTACGCCGTCGTCTTCTTCAACCAAGGGAGTACGGGCGTTTTCTTCGAGATAGTGGCGGAAAAGCCCCGGTTTTAATTCCACTTTGAAATAGGGGTATCTGTCGAGAGCCTTTTCCACGGCGTAAACGAGAGAATCCTTTTTTACGTCGGTTTTTAACAAAGCTCCGAGCCTGTAAAGACTTTGCGTCCTTAAAGTAATAACCATCGGATAAATCATTCCCGAATTGTCCAGACGGTACCATTTGGTCTTTTGCGCCATTATTTCTCCGACAGCTTTTGCATAAGGGTCTTGTAAAAGCTCTTTTCGCTCGCCCTTATAATTCTGAGCCGTTTATCGCTTAGTTTTACTTCCACCGTCTTATTTGCGGGGATAATTCCTTTTGACACGCCGTCGACAGCGAGCCGCGCGTCGCTTCCCGTAGGACTTACCGTAACAGTCGCCACGTCGGTTTCTCCCAGGACTATCGGTCGGGCGGAAAGGGAATGGGGACATACGGGGGTAGCCGCCATACTTTTGGCGGTGGGGGATATTACCGGTCCGCCAGCCGAAAGATTATACGCGGTAGAACCGGTGGGGGTGGAAATAAGTAATCCGTCGCCGCGAATATCGTCTACTTCCTGTCCGTTTACCGAAAGGTTAAGTTTCAGTAATCTCGGCTGTTCGCCCCTGTGAAACACCGCTTCGTTAATTGCGTAGTAGGAGCGGTCGCCTACGTTGACTATAAGGGTCACTCTCTCTTCAACGGAGTATTCCCCGTCGAAAATTTTGTTGACGGAAAGTTTCGCTTCTTCAGGTTCTGCCGAAGCAAGGTACCCTAAATGTCCGGTATTGATACCGAAAATAGGAATTTCTTTTTCTATGAGCAACCGCCCCGCCGAAAGAATGGTTCCGTCGCCGCCTATCGCTATGGCAATGTCGGAACTTAACGCAAAGTTCTTTTCATCCTTATCAAGGTCTTCGAGCCCGTCGTAGCGTAAGGATAAATATTCCGCACCGCGACGGTCAAGGATAGCCTTGACGGAATTAAGGACGTCGTTTATTCCCGAACTTTCGGGGTTTGTTACTATAAGAATTTTTTTCATATTCAATCGGAAATTTTGTATACCCAACCGAAAGAGTCTTCTTCTCTTCCGTACTGGATACCTGTGAGTTTGTCGTAAGCGAAGCGAGACACGGGTCCCATTTCGTTATTGTTTATTATAAGGTCTTCGCCGTGATAGCGGAGTACGCCTACGGGGGATATAACGGCTGCCGTACCGGTGCCGAACACTTCGTTAAGTCTGCCTTCTTTGTGGGCTGCGACCACTTCGTCGACCGATATTCTTCTTTCTTCCACTTTATATCCGTACTTTTCGAGAAGTTCTATCGTGCTGCGGCGGGTGACTCCGTGCAGGATACTTCCGACGAGAGCGGGAGTAACGACTACGCCGTCTATCACGAAAAAGATATTCATGGCTCCTACTTCTTCGATATATTTCCTTTCCTTGCCGTCGAGCCAGAGTACCTGGTCGTATCCCTGCGCGTTGGCTAATTCGCCCGCGAGAAGGCTGGCGGCGTAGTTGCCCATACATTTACATTCGCCCGTTCCGCCGAGCGGAGCGCGGACGTAGGTTTCTTCTATCATTATTTTAGTGGGGGCGAGTCCGTGTTCGTAGTAGCTTCCTACGGGAGAAAGAATAACGAAGAAAATATAGTTATGCGCGGCGTGAACTCCGAGCATTTTATCGTTGGCTATCATCGTAGGTCTTATATAAAGAGCGGTTCCCGGCGCCGTCGGTATCCAATCGGCGTCGATTTTAATAAGTTCTTTAACGGCGTTTATCACGACGTCGGCGTCGAAAGTAGGCATACAGAGTCTTTCCGCCGACTTATTCATTCTTTTCATGTTGTCGTACGGGCGGAACATGGTTATTTTTCCGTCGGGAGTCTTGTAGGCTTTGAGTCCTTCGAAAATTCCCTGTCCGTAGTGAAGAATATTCGTGCATGGGTCCATACGAAAATCGTCGTAGGGGACTATTTCGGGTTCGTTCCACTTGCCGTCGCCGTAGGTCATTACGAGCATGTGGTCGGTAAAATACTTGCCGAAACCTAATTTCGAAAAGTCGGGCTTTTCTTTTTTACGCGTTGTCAAACTAACTTTCATTTTTGCCTCCGAGTGGCTTTCCGAATTTTACGAAAGCCTGAATAGTTTTTTTATGACACAATTTTCCCGCGGTGAGTTCGTTGAGACTTTCCAATAACTTTTCCGTATTCTCAACCGGTACGGAAAAGTTTATCGTAACTTCGTCGGAAAACTCGGTGGAATCTATTATTCCCTGCGTTTTTACGACGTCAGCTATTTTTTTGTAGTCGGAGTAGGGGGCGTATACGCTTATTTTATCGCAGAAAAGAACTTTCGCTATTTTCGCTGCCGCTATCGCGTCGGCGCAGGACTTGGTATAACTTGCCACGAGCCCGCCCGCTCCTAATTTTATGCCGCCGAAGTATCTCGTCACCACGGCGACAACGTTACTTAAATTGCTTTTTTTCAATACCTGCAATATGGGCATACCCGCCGTGCCTTGCGGCTCTCCGTCGTCGAAAAACTTTTGCTGTCCGTCGCGACAGACTATTGCGTAGCAGTTGTGGGTGGCGTCGGAATATTTTTTCGTCACCGCTTTATAATAGGCTACCCCTTCTTCGTAAGTTTCTATCCCTTTGACGGAACAGATAAAGACGGAACGCTGTATTTCGTAAGTAGCCGTTGCTTCGCCGTCGACGGTAAGGTATTCCATTATTTTATTTTAACTCTGATATGAACTTTCTTGCCCTTGTGGATAATAAATCCGTTGTTCGCCTGGCTGTCGGTGAGTTCGTCGGAGTAGGTTTTTACCACGTCGTCGTTAATCTTTACTCCGCCGCCGTCGATAAGGCGTTTCGCTTCGCCTTTGCTTTTGGCAAGACCCAATTCGCAGAGTACGTCGATTACGTTACGGGAAGTAAGGGCGATTTCCATAGAAGGCATAGCGTTTTCGTCGCCGCCGAAAGCTCCTTTCGCCTGAGCCTGAGCATTATCGGCTTCTTCTTTGCCGTGGACTATCCTGGTCACTTCATATGCAAGACGCTCTTTGGCAAGGTTCATTCTTTCGTCCTTGTGAGCGGTGAGTTCGTTTATTTCCGCCATATCCATAAAGGTAAGGAAACGCATGCACTTATTTACGTCGGCGTCGTCTACGTTACGGAAGTATTGATAGAACTCGTACGGAGTGGTCTTTTCGGGGTCGAGCCATACCGCTCCTTTCTGGGTCTTGCCCATCTTCTTGCCTTCGCTCGTGGTGAGAAGTTCGAACGTCATGGCAAACGCGCTCTTTCCTTCTTTACGGCGTATAAGGTCGGCTCCGGCAAGGATATTGCTCCACTGGTCGTCGCCGCCGCATTCAAGCAGACACCCGTATTTTCTGTAAAGCATAAGGAAGTCGTAGCTCTGCATTAACATATAGTTGAATTCAAGGAAGGTAAGTCCTTTTTCAAGACGCTGTTTGTAACATTCCGCCGTCAACATTCTGTTTACCGAGAAGTTGGCTCCGATTTCTCTCAGAAAGTCGATGTAGTTTAAGTTAAGAAGCCAGTCGGCGTTGTTCACCATTACCGCGCCGTTATCTCCGTCGAAAGTGAAGAAACGGGACATCTGTTTTTTGAAACACTCGCAGTTGTGGGCGATGGTTTCTTTCGTCATCATGCTGCGCATATCGGTTCTGCCCGACGGGTCGCCGACCATAGCGGTGCCGCCGCCGATAAGTACGATGGGCTTATGTCCCGCTTTCTGCATATGACTCATCGCCATGAGAGCAAGAAAGTGACCGACGTGAAGACTGTCTGCGGTGGGGTCGAACCCGATATAGAACGGAACGGATTTTTTTCCGAGCAGTTCGTAAAGTTCTTCCTCGTAAACGGTCTGTTTTATAAACCCTCTTTCTCTGAGGGTGTCCATAATGTTAGTCATTATTTCCTCCGGATAAATATATTACCTGATATTATAGCAACATAATTAAAGTTTTGGCAACCGATATCGCCGAAAAGTCGCGGATAAGGGGTATGTAAAGAGTAAAAACATATATTAACCGAAGTTTGTATGGTTATCGATACGTTGTGCTCGTCGGAAACGGCGGGCGAATATTAAAAAATAAATTTTACAGAAGATTTCTGCCTATAAGAAAGTCAATCGTAACGTCGAAAAAATCCGCGATAGTCCATAATGAAGAAAGGTCGGGTTCGATCTTGCCAGATTCCCAATGCGAAACCTTACGTTGAGTCGTGTGTAACTTATCCGCCAAGGCGGTTTGAGAAAGATTTTCCTGTTTTCGAAGAGTTTTTAAGTTTTCGGCAAATTTAATATTCATAAAGACAAGTATAGACACAAAATAGCTAAAACAATTGACTTAGACAGAAAATATCTATATACTTCATAATTAGACAAAAAGTGTCTAGAAGGTGGGTATAGAATATGCGTA
>DJPE01000076.1 GCA_002439705.1 Christensenella sp. UBA6420 | reverse complement strand
CACAAGGGCAAGCTGTTCGCCCGCATCATTCGCTCCATATACAAAAGGCAGTCGTAAATGACTGCCTTTTGTATATGGAGCGAATGATGGGAATCGAACCCACGACCGCAGCTTGGGAAGCTGCTGTTTTACCATTAAACTACATTCGCGCGAACAATATATATAATATCATATTGATATGTCTCTTGCAAGCAAAATTTTGAAGCGTCGTCTTTTTTACTTCATTCTTTTATTTATATAAATATGCAAGTTTGTAAGGCTTTCGTCCGTTTCTTGCGACGTTGCGAAACACAAAGAAAAAAATAATCGACTTCTTTAATATAAAGAATATTCTATACACTCTTTCCACCGTCGGCACGCCGAGAAACAGCGTTATTCCGAATATGACTTTGAAGTCGGGAAAAATTACGATTACGCTTAAAGACAAGTCTAAAATTTACGTTCGCGACGTCAAGAACGTTAAAACCGTTTGTTATACCGTCTGCGAGAGAATTTTCGGCGAATAAATTTCAGTTTTCGTCATTCTCGGCTTTTTCTTCTACGTCGGTTTCGTAGGCGGCCATTTCAATTTTGGCGGATTCTTCGGCGGGCGTTTCGGCGACGAATTCGGCTACCCCTGTTTCGTTTTTCTTTTTCGCTTTACGGAACACGAATACGAACATTACTACGTCCATAAGGAAGTTAATAGCCCAACTTATCGGATAGGAAAGATAGAGCATTTGCGGAGTGTTTATGCTTTGGCAAATGGTGTACACCCAAATTATTCTGTACGCGCACACGCTTAAAAAGGACGGTATCATCGGCGATATGGAATATCCCATTCCCCTCATTCCGCCTACCAGAACTTCCACTATTCCGCAGATAAAGTACACGGGCAAAATTACTTTCATTCTGTCCACGGCAAAGCCGATTACTTCGGGGTCTTTCGAGTAGAGCGACGCGAAAAAGTTTCCGAAGCCGAGCAAAATTCCGCCCATTACCACGCTTATTACGACAGTAATAGCCGAGCAGAGCCACATTACTTTTTTAATCCTGTCCAATTTTTTCGCGCCGTAGTTTTGCCCCGTGAACGTGACGGCGGCGTTACTGACGGCGTTCATCGAAGTGTAAACGAAACCTTCGAGACTGCTTCCCGCGGAGTTGCCCGCCATAAGTTTGTAGCCGAAGCCGTTTATACTCGTCTGAATAATAACGTTCGCTACCGAGAAGAAAGAACTCAGTATCCCCGACGGCAAACCTATTCTTATTATTGATTTAAGTTCCGCGCCGTGAATTTTCAATTTCTTTATGAACAGGCGGCAACAGTCTTTTTCACGCAAAAGGGTTATTATAACCAAAACGGCAGAAACGTATTGCGCTACTATCGTGGCGAGAGCGACCCCCGCTACGTCCATTTTCGCGAAAATAACGAGTATCATATTGAGTCCCGCGTTGAGAACGCCCGATATGGCAAGAAATAACAGCGGTCTTTTAGTATCCCCTTTCGCTCTTAAAATCGCCGCGCCGAAATTGTAAACTATGTTCGCGGGCGAACCCAAAAAGAAAATTCTTAAATAAACTTCCGCCTTGTCGATGACGACAGGGTCGGTGTTCATCCATTCGAGAAAAATTCTCGCGCAGAAAAAACCTACTATTCCTATAATAAATCCTAAAATAACCGCTATAAGGACGGAAGTGTGAACCGTCCTTTGTGCCTTGTCGTACTCTTTCGCACCGATAGCCTGCGCCATTACCACGTTACTGCCGACGGACAGTCCGATAGCCACGTTTATTATAAGGTTAATTAAAGCGTTGTTACTGCTGACTGCGGCGAGAGATTCCGAACTCGTCTCCGAAAACTGCCCTATTACTATAAGGTCGGTTGCGTTAAATAAAAGTTGCAGTATACCCGACAGGGCGAGCGGCAGGGAAAACGCAATAAGTTTTCCGAGCAACGGCCCCGACGTCATATCGTAAGTTCTTTTCTCATTCTTTTCCATATTCGGCTACATTATATTCTTGCGAAAATCTTTTGTCAAACGCCGTAACGGCTTTGTCGAAAGTTGTTTTTTCCCTGCTCGGAAATACTACTCGAACCTTTTCAGTAATTGACTTTTCAATAAGTAAGGAATATAATGTTAGTATCAAATAAAAATTAAGGAGGCAGACGATGGACTCGGGAAATAATAAAGGCTCAGACGGTTACCGATTAAGCGACGTCCCCCGACGTATCGTCGAAGCCGCTTAGATATTTTTTTACCGTCCGTAGGCTTTACCCTAATTCGCGTTAGGAATTAAAGATATGGATAAAGAAGTTTTACTTTCACTTCTCGAACAGAAGAATATTAAAGAACTGCGACCGATTCTGGCCGCTATGAATCCTGCCGATATCGCGCTGTTTTTGAGCGAAGTCGACGAAGAAAATCTCCCGCTCGTGTTCAGGCTTCTGCCGAAAGACCTTGCCGCGGAAACTTTCGTCGAAATGGACAGCGACTTGCAGGAACTGCTCATTTCGTCCTTTTCCGATAAAGAACTTAAAATAATAATCGACGAACTCTTCCTGGACGATACGGTGGACATAATCGAAGAAATGCCCGCAAACGTCGTAAGACGTATCCTGAACCAGTCCGACCCGGCTACCAGAAAGGCAATTAACGAAATTCTGCAATACCCCGAAGACAGCGCGGGAAGCCTGATGACTATCGAGTACGTCTGGCTCAGAAAGAATATGACGGTAGCGGACGCGTTCGCAAGGATAAGAAAAACCGGCGTGGATAAAGAAACCATTTACACCTGCTACGTCACCGACGAAAACCGTTTTCTTATAGGACTCGTCACGGTAAAGACCCTTCTCCTTAACGATTACGAAACGAAAATCGGCGATATAATGGAAACCAACATTATATATATCGACACGCACACCGACAAAGAAGAAGTCGCTAATATGTTTAATAAATACGACTTTCTCGCTATGCCCGTAGTTGATAAAGAAAGACGCTTGGTCGGTATTATCACGGTAGACGACGCAATGGACGTAATGACCGACGAAGCTACCGAAGATATAGCGAAAATCGCCGCCGTATCCCCTACCGAAAAGCCTTACTTGAAGACGAGCATATGGCGTTTGTGGCTGAGCCGCGCGCCTTGGCTTCTCGTACTTATGTTGAGCGCGACCTTTACCGGACTAATCATAAAACATTACGGCACGGTAGCCGCCGACGTACTCCTTACCGCCTGTATGCCTATGCTTACCGGTACGGGCGGAAATGCGGGCAGCCAGGCTTCCGCCACCATAATCCGCGGTATAGCATTGGAAGAAATCGCCCCGTCGGATATTTTCCGAGTAATATGGAAAGAAGTACGAGTGTCCGTCCTTTTAGGTCTGACCCTTTCCGTCGCTTGCTTTGCGAAGCTTATGGCCGTTGACCAACTCTACAAAATGCCCAACGGTTTCGTCTATTGCGCGATAATCTGCATTACTCTCGTAATCACCGTAATGATAGCGAAAGTAGTCGGCTGTATCCTGCCTATGCTCGCCAAAAAGCTAAGACTCGACCCCGCCGTCGTTGCAAGCCCCTTCATTTCCACGATAGTGGACGCCTTGTCGCTTCTCGTCTATTACAACATAGCGATAGCCTTGCTCACCCCCTTAGGCGTACTGTAAAAATATTTATAATTAACTCAATATAAATATCCATTATTATTTGATAGCGTCTACGGCGCTATCTTTTTTACTTTCATTTATGAACGAATGTCTGCTATGTGTGTCAAACAATTTAATACGCTTCAAAATGTTTACATAACCGATTAACGATTATAAAAATTTAACCTAAATTTAGTTAACTTTTTTGTTGACAAGCAGGTTAAGTCGTGATATCATCATATTGTAAAAAGGAAAAAAAGGAGACCGATAGAATATGACCTATACGAAATATGGCGAGTTTATGCGCATACTTCGAGTAAGGTTTCACGAAGTTATGGGTGATACCGCAAAACTACTCGGAGTAACGATACCGTTCGTTTCCGCCGTCGAAAATGGCAAAAAAAACGTTCCCGAAGACTGGATACCCGTATTGATAAAGCACTATAACTTGAATGAAGACGAACAAAAAGAGCTTGCATCGGCTGTGGAAGAGTCCAAAACGCAAATGAGAATTAATCTTCTCTCCGCGTCGAATTCTCAAAGAAAGCTCGCTATACAATTTCAAAGGTCGTTTGAAAAGCTTGACGACGATACCGCAGAAGCAATTATGAAATTACTATCTAAGGAGGATTTTGATGGATTATGAAACTAAACCTACGAGTAGAGCAGAATTGCGACTATTTTCTAGGTTGTTTCGCGCTATATGCAGATTTAATATGAATGACCCCATAAATCCTATCGCACTGTTGGAAAGACTGCCCGACTTAGAAGGCTTCGCCGACGTACGATACGAAGTAGTCAACGACGACGAGTTGCCCGGGAACGTTCCCGCCCAATGTATCCACGAAGAAGACGGCTACTTAATAATTATTAAAAACTCCGTTTACAACGGCGCGTATGAAAAAAGAATCGGCGGACACAGAATGCATATAATGCACGAAATAATGCACGTATTTGCCGACAAAATTGGTTTTACACCAATTTTCTCACGCGAACTAATAGGCAACGTTCCGCCGTATCGTCGATTGGAATGGATTGTGATGGCTCTTGCAGGCGAAGTAATGATGCCGTATGAAGCGACGCGACAGATGTCCGTCGAAGAAATAATGTTCATTTACGGCGTTTCAAAGTCAGCCGCGGAAAAACGCAAAAAATACGACGACGCCACGATGTATATAGAATAATAGAATACTAACGTAAAAGAAAAACCCCAACGAAACCGCTGCAACGTTTTCGTCAAGGTTATTCGGTTGATGCTAAAAATAACACCCACAAATTTATTTTAGCAACACCTTCCTTTTATGTCAAGATATTTGCTTTTGTCTTTCAAGAAAAGGCGAAAAACACATTTTTAAGGAGGTGCGAATGCGCACAATTGATGCACGGTCTAAGCAGACCTTTTTACGCAATGAGTTCGATGCGTTCGGAAAATGGAATATGCCCGTTATCCGTAAAACCGAACTCGATTTGACAACCGTCGATTTAATTAGTTATTCTGATATTAAGACTAACGATATCGACGAAAACAAAACCAAGGGAGTTCATTTCTACGTTGATGACTACCGCATGGAAGGCTTGTATTACAACCCTACAAAGTCCATACGCAGATTATCACAGTACAAGTTCTTGATTTCTCCCGATTACAGTCTTTACGTTGATATGCCGAAAGCAGTTCAATTATTCAACGTATTCAGAAGCCGTTGGTGCGGCGCCTATTGGCAAAGTTTGGGATTAACGGTTATTCCAAACGTCGGTTGGGGCGACGCAAGCACTTTCGACTTCTGTTTCGACGGAATAGAAAAAGGCTCTGTCGTCGCAGTAGGAACGATAGGCTGTAAACGTAGCAAGCTCGCTTTTATGCGCGGATATAACGAAATGTTAAAACGCATAGAACCGTCCGCTGTTATATGTTTCGGTTCACCGTTTGCCGAAATGCAAGGGAACGTTATTCCCATTGACTATAACTCAACAAGGAGGGTTAATCGCAATGGGAGGTAGAGGAACTTATGCAATAGGAAACAACGTGCCGTATTCTTACACTGCTGTGGGCGAAATTGACGGAGTAAAAATATTACGACCTAACAACTCCACCCGTAGTTTAAAACTACCGGAAGAAGCTCATAGCAGTACGAATTACGTTCTATTAGATAAAAATGGTGTTTTCCATCAATATCGTGAATATGATAATACACATAGAGTTATCCTTGAAATAGGTTATCACCACGAACCAAGTTTAGGAAAGGGCAATATCCTTCACGTTCATATTCACAAGACACCAGGAGTAGAATTTCATAATGAGTCGACAAAAGAACGAATATATTCTGGACATCCGATTTATGAAAAATATAAGAAATTTTTTAAAGGAGTTAAATAATATGAAAGGAAACACTTTAACCGAATTTTTAGACGATTTATATTCCATGGGTGGACCTGAAAAGGAATTCCTGTATAAAGATAAACCCTACTTCCTGGAATGTGAAAGAACTGATGACGGTCTAATGGAAATGGTAATATTTCAGTGTTTTGGGAATGAAGAATGTATCTTCCGCTGTAAAGGAAAAGACTTTGCCGAATGTGTAAAACAATTCGAACAAGCCAAAATTTTCGACGGCAAAACGATATACGAAGCAGAAAAAGATATTGAAGTATTATTCGGATAGGACTATGCAAAATTGGAGATAGTATATGAAATTCTTAGAATACGAAAACTTACTTGAAGCATTGTATATCGGACACGAATTTTCCTTTAAGTACAAAAACAAGTCTTATTTCTTAGAAAGGTCGAATAACGGATATACGTTATACGATATTACCGATTTATTCGAACATAACGTTACAGGTAAAAAGATTTGTGAAATAGACAATTCGATTACGGTATCTTTGGTAAACGAGTTTTTAGACAAAAAAATCTTTGACGGACTGTCTTTCAATGAAATATATAATGACGTTGAAATTATTGATATAGAATAATTGGAGTAGAACTATGATAAACGATAGCCCTAATTATTTATGAATATCTTATTGTAATATGTTATAATTATTCTAACGGCACGAGGCATAGTCATTATGCTCGCAGCGAGAATGTAGGAAATAAACAGTCGGAGATAACTTAAAAATGAATGGCGGAAGAGTGAATGAATTTTTAGACGCATTTTCCTATCAATCGGTAGCGGTTATTTTTAAGGGCGAAAAATATTTTTCTGACGGTATTACAAAAAACGCAGATAACAAATATTCTTTTTTCATTATTAAAGTTGATAATAACGGAGAATTTTTAGCTGACGTTTACGAATATGAAGGAAATTCCGTTGCCGATTGTATAACTGCTTTTGAGAACGCTCCCGTTTGGAACGGTAAAACATTTTACGATGCGGAAAACGAAATGACGTGGATAGATTGGTAACAAGAATTATGATGATATGGACTTTTATTCGGCAAATACGCTTCGTTAGGAGTACGACAATATGAAAGGAAATACTTTAACCGAGTTTTTTGACGATTTATATTCCATGGGCGGACCTGAAAAGGAATTTATTTATGGGGATAAATCTTATATAATTCAGGCTGAAAATAAAAATAGCGATAAAAAATCATGTTTGAGACTTGATATCTATAAGTGCGAAAACAAAGAAGCCGGAGATTATCTTCAAACTTATCTTTTCGAAGGTATAAATCTTCCCGAATGTGTAAAACAATTCGAACAAGCCAAAATTTTCGACGGCAAAACGATATACGAAGCAGAAAAAGACATCGAAGTACTGTTCGGATAGGACTATGATATGAAATTTTTACTTTAATTTTAGTTCAATAAGTAGTGGTTCAGGCGCGTTGATTTTTTGCGAAAACGAGACGTAGACGTACTGAGTACGGCAGGTGAAGTTTTCGCAAAAGCAGCAAAAA
>DJPE01000034.1:235-4176 GCA_002439705.1 Christensenella sp. UBA6420 | reverse complement strand
TTTCCGTTACAGCGTGATTGTGGGGCGTGTGCTTGTCTTGATACAAGTCGGCTCGGCTTCGCCTCGCCGAAGACAAGCACACGCCCCCTTGACCGAACCGTTTAACTATACACGGAAAACGAAACCGCGGACGGAAGGCGAAGCCGCCGCTAAACCGCTTGGCGGTCTTTCGCCTTTTTCCGCCGCGAGAGAATTTTCATTTTTAAGCCGAGTATTACGTTTAAGGAATTTCAGTCCGACGGGCGCATTTGCGCTATCACTTCGGGCGAAACCTTACCCATGTAACAACCTTCGTCCCAACATGAAAAATCGTCGAATAAAAGCAGTTTCTGATTTTCCATACCGATTGTGCAGATAACGTCCTCGTCCATAATGTCCGAAATAAAAAATTGTGGCAATCCCTTGGAATAGACGATACGCTCGCCCGATTTTTCGATATATTTAAGAATGTACGCCATTGCATCGCCCAAACGACTGCGATGCGCTATTTTCTCGAAATCATTTCGTCCGAAACGGTCGGCGAAATACATATTTTGTATGGTTATCTGTCGCTTATGTTCGCTGAAACTGTAAGTGTTATCCTCGAACATAAAGCCCGGCATTGTGCCGTCTGGGATATAAAATATCCCGTGAAAATGTAATCGTCGTTTTTTCGGAGAACGCTCCCAAACTCCTATATATTTCCACCCCTTACGGGAATAAAAATTTGAAAGCGTTTCTTTGAGCCGTCTTTTGAAAGTTGTTTCCGTATGCTTTTTATCGTCGTATGTAAACGTGCAAAAATAATTAAATGGCTGTAAATTTGCTTTCCTGCACATTCTTATACGACGGGATATAAGGTTACGGAGTTTTCTTTCAAGGTTTACGTCTATGTATTTTTCGGTATCTTCCCGTGTTTTGAAATACGGCAACATACCGTTTATAAGACACTCGCGGCGTTCTTTTTTCTTCATCGTCAGACATTTTTGATACAATTCGTCAAACAATTCCTTTCTTGTCGTTTTACGCGTTCGCACGGGCTTTTCATCGGTTGCAGACGGCAGATTTTCGCCCGTTTCGGACGTGTTTTCGTCCGCAACCGTTTGTTCGTCTATGAGCGAATTTTCAACGTCGTTATCTGCTGTTTCAGGACTGATCGCAACTTCGATTTCTTCTTCTTTTCGTATACGTCGCGGCTTTGCCGGTCTTGTCGTATGCGGAATCGCTATATAATGCGAACCGTCAAAATATACTTTTGTTTCGCCATAAGGCATTTTTACTCCTTTGCCTTATATGGTGGCACGAGATCTCCCGTTACGTTTGTTTTTCGTCCTTCTCGTTGCTCGTATAAAGCGAATTTATAAAATATGAATTTTGCCGTTTAAGTTCTTGTACGCTTGCTTTTTCCGTTGCGTACTCCGTATAGTCGTTCATTCCGATATGCGTTCCTTTCGCAAGTTCGTTAAAGTAATCCGAGAAACAGTCTGTTGAAAATCTTTGACTGTAAATCTTTTTGTTCATAAGGTAATACTTTTTCTTTTCCGTTTTGCCGTCCATAGTGCCTCGTTCTTTTTCGATATTCGATATACTGTAACCGTAGGTGTTGTATATAACCGTGTTTCTGCGATAGACGAAAGCGGTTACTTTTTTCAGTAGATATATAAGCAGAGTGTTGTCGCCGCGATTAAAACGAAAGTCCTCGTATAAGTTGATAAACCGATTAAAAAGCCATTCATTAAGCATATCTTCGATAGTGAAAAACGGTAACGCCAAACGGGTATTCCCCGACGAAACTATGTGAACTATATCGCAAAGTTCCCGCGCGTCCGCACCCCACGAAGAAGGTCGTTGCTCGTCTGTAAATACCCTTATAAACGGATAATTATCCACCGTTGCCGAATGTCTGCACATTTTCAGCCACGAATTAAATAAATCGTTCTTTTGGTTTGTTTCTTCCGTGCCTTTTTTAACTTCTTTCAATTCGAGATTGTTTCCGCGTTCTTTTCCAACTTCCGTAATCGCCACCACTCCGAACTCAAAACTACCTGCGTTGGGGTTATTCTCTAAAACCTTCTTGCCGAGCCTTAAAATATCGAAGTCGAGAATATGAGCGTGTCTTGACGGTCTGGGATTCTTCGAGAAGAAATCGGTTGACCAAATGGGAAAGTTTCCGCCGTCTATAAGTCGATTATCTTCACGAATTGAGTAATTCGCCACAATCAGACTGCTTTGAATTACATAGATAAAATAAAGTTGTGCGTAGGTTGAAAGCACGTCGAATATGTAACTCGTTTTCAGTCCGTCACGGTAATAAAGCCCGTATCGCTCGCTGTCGTATCCGTAAAGTTGTAACAAATCGTTATGGTGCTTTTCGTATCGGGCGCGTTTAATTTTTATCCATTCTTTTACCGTTGCAAGGTTATAAACCGTGCCGTATTCCATACACTTTCTTAGTTCCATTTCAAAGGCAATCCAACCGAAATTTGGAAATTTCATATCCGTTTCCTGTAACTTACCGTAAGCGATATTTCGGAACATAACTTCTTGCGATAACGCCATATCCGTTATAATCGTTGTCTTTTTCTTTCCCATACTGCCGCACGTCATCGAAACGATAGGTAAATCGTTTATAAAACCGCGGTTTGCGTTCTCCATTCTGCGTAGTTTTGCAAGCGCGAGATTTTTTCTCCAACGCTCGAAAATCAACCATACGAAAATAAGAATTATCCAAAGCGGAACGTGCTTTGCAATCACTTGTAAATCTATATAAAGTTTTACGATTTGCATATAAATCGCTTTGAAATCAAATGACACGGCAAAATAGAAATAAAAGGCGAAAAACTCTGTAATCACCGTCGCAAAATTCAGGTTAAACCCCCAAATTATCAGCCAGATAATCCATATCGAATTGTGCTGTTTTACGAACTCAAAATACTGCCGTAAAAAACGCTTCAAAGGTTCGATTGTATACCTCGTAACAACCTTGTAAATCCGTAGCGGAAAAGTGTCTTTATTGTGCCTTGTATTAGGCGTAGCGTATATGCGTTTTACTACAATAATCAACACTACAACACACGGCAAAAGTATGATTAAAACTTTTGCCCAAACACTTACTTTTGCCCCTGTTGCAGATAACCACGACAAGAAATTTTCCTTGCTGAAAAACATCGAAAAATACGTCGTCGCATTGACCTTAAAACTCTCGAAATCAGACGGTAAAATTGTCGTCCATTTCATAACTTTTGAATAGTCCGTTACGCTCGGCAAACCGTTTGTAGACAGACCGAACAATACGCAGAGATAATGCTTAAAACCGCCGTATAAGTCGATTAAAGCCTCAAAAACACGTTGATAGGCAACTCTGAATGCAAACACTCCGAGTAAAATAAATGCCGTTGTAAAGGCTATCGTGAGCGTAATATTAAACCATCGTTGCCACTTCATAAGTCACCCCCGAAACTGTGTTTTCGGGCGATATTTGTTTCGCCGTATAGATGAAATAACTTACCGCCAAAATCGTTATAAACAGCAGTAAAACCGCCATAATTCTTTTTACTATTTTCATTATAAAACTCCTTATTTTAGTTGATAAAAATAATGCCGACGAACCAATCAGATCCGCCGGCATTTTTCGTTTGTTTTTACTTTTCGATATCCTTCCATCGGTCGGCAAATTCTTTTCGTACACGCTTTTCGGCGCGCCTTCGTTTTATTGATTTTATAAGAGCCGAAACACCTTTGACAGGCAGCGTAATTATCCATAATACACCTTGCAAAACGTAAGGCAAAATCGGAGCGCAGAGAACGACTAAAAGAATGAGCAAAAATAAATACAAAATCGTCTTGCCGTTGTCGTTCAGACTTACGTCTATCTCCGTTTCGTTCGACGGCTCTTTTCCTCCCGTTTGCTTGTTGTCTATAACGCCGAGATTGTAAGTAATTCCGTCCGTTTCAAACTTCAA
>DJPE01000034.1:0-170 GCA_002439705.1 Christensenella sp. UBA6420 | reverse complement strand
ACGAGCGTATAACTTTCAAACGTAGAACCTGTCGTTGCGTAGCCGCTTAACGAATAATTCGTTTCGGCAAAACGCAACACCCATTTCTTGCCTTTGAGTTCGGCAAGTGCCGCATCCGTCAGTTTCGATGAAGTCTTTACGTCAAGAACTGCGCCGTGGTAGATATTCTC
>DJPE01000041.1:2399-2704 GCA_002439705.1 Christensenella sp. UBA6420 | reverse complement strand
TTCAAAAAAGGCAAATATCCGTAAAACGCCATTAACTCTTGCGTTGCCGAATATTCTCTTTTTTCAGCACACAGATGATACGTTACCTTCCATAATTCCACTTGCAGGTCGCTTTCTATACATTTATAGAAATACCTACGAGCATTAAAGATATCGTCAAAATACTTACTGCCGAAATTACATTCAACTCTGAATCGTTGCATTTCCTTACGCCTCCTTTTCAACGTTCTCACTATATAGGCTCGAAATCCGCGTTTTGCTACGGTCTACGCCAATATTTTTTTTAATTTCGCCTTGATACGCTC
>DJPE01000041.1:1811-2260 GCA_002439705.1 Christensenella sp. UBA6420 | reverse complement strand
GCAGCGGCTATTCTTTCTTTATCTATTTCCGCGACCATTTTTTCAAACGGATCTGCCGAATAGTCGGCAAAAGTTTCACCCTCATAATCCACTTGCGAAAGCGGATAATTGTGTCGCTCGTAATTGTATTTTTGCTTTCGTTCCGCCTCGTCCATTTCTTTAAGAAGGTCATACCATTTTTCTTCGACTTCTATGGTGTTCTTTGTGCCGTCCGCAAAGTAATAAGTGTATTCTTTCATTTTTTCGCTCCTTGAATTTGATAAAAATCCGCAGAGCCGATACTTTTCCGCAAACGAAAAGACGGCATAGAAAAAGCGTTTGAGATTTGCTTTCCTTTGCCGTCTTGCGGTCTGCGGATTATATGATTTCAGACACTACGCAGTCTGCGCGTTTTTGATTTCTACCGTTCCGTCGGACTTAAAACATATCGTCGTTTTATAGCCTTTCAT
>DJPE01000041.1:0-1671 GCA_002439705.1 Christensenella sp. UBA6420 | reverse complement strand
AATGTTTTCGAGAAATTTCTTTGCTATCGGCTCTAAAACAGCCTTAGGTATATTCGCATAGTTCGGCATACCGTTGACTTTGACCGCATAATCCGTTTCCGCTTTCTTCGTCATTTTTTCGCTCCTTCTAACCCGAATGTTTTCAAAATCGCTTTCATCACTTCGGCGTCTTTGCCGTCAAGCCCCGGCAAAAGCCTTTCCAATAATTCCTGTTGCTCGTTTTTAAGGATAAACCCTACCTAATCTGAAATTTTTGTCTACATAGATTCCGCCTCCGTTGCCCTTGGCGGTGTAAATCGGATATTCCAAAGACAATATTAAAATGTCGTTACGGATTGTTCGTGTAGTTACGCCGTATTGAAAAGCAAGATTACTTACTTTTTCATATCTGCGCATACACAAATCCTCAAGGATTGCGTTTCTGCGTTCGCTTGCCGTCATATCCGATTTCACCTCCTTTCGCTTTTCTTGGCGTTATTCTAAAATTCAAATAGGAAGGTTTTTTTCCTATTAGAAAAAATTTTTTGATTTTTTTATTTTTTTCTTGAAACGAAAAAAGACCGCCGATAAACGACGGACTCTACAAATTATAGAAATCCTATCGTCTATCGGCGGCCTCTCATATACGTCTGGTTTAACCGTCCGAAAAGAATTGTTTATCCTATGGCTTTACATTGTCTCTGTTTCAGACCGACCATAAGCCTACGCAATTCCGTATTAAATTATTTTGCTTTTACTAATCTTCGTCCAACAGTTCTTGTCCGGCAGGCGCATATACGTCTAATTGAACGTGCCTTCTGCCCATTACTTTCGATACGCTTGTTGCTCCGCATCGCGTGCATTGATACTTAACAACTCCGTTCTCGTCACGATAACCCGTAGTTATACGAAAACAGTTGTTACAAACCACTTTTATCGCTTTTGGTTTCAATTTAATGCTTCCCATAGCGTTCTATTGCTCCTTTCTCCCGTAATATAATGCCGTCTGAATTTGACAAACCTACGATACGGTCGGGAATTCCTATATCAAAGTAAGCCACGGCGTTATACCTCGGAACACAAAATCTTCGGGGCTGAATTTTGCGTTCGTTATACATAAAAGTCGAAAAAGGGAAAAATCGGCTGTTATATCACATCTTTGATTACCTTTACGGCTATACCGATTACATCTATATGTTCGACATAAAAATCTTTCATATTATCATTTTCTGGGTGCAAGCGAAACCGTTTATTCTTATCATCCCGATACACTCTTTTCAACGTTGCCATACTTTCGTCCGAGCAATCGCTTTCCGTAAGCACTACCGCTATTTGTCCGTTTTCAAAAGTGTTTTGTTTGCGTATGAGAACTAAATCTCCATCTTTTATATCGGCATTTATCATCGATTCACCGCTTGCCACCAATAAAAAATATTCTCCTTTGCCAAAATAATCCATATTAAGCGGCAAATACCCTTGAATATCTTCCACCGCAAGTTTCGGCTTTCCGCACGCAACCATTCCGAGAATCGGAGCATACCCCATTTCCCAGTTATTTACCGAAGAAGTTATTCGTCCACGCCCTGCCGTATCTATAAACCCTTCGTCTTTCAATCGTTCCAAAAATTTATATGCGGTTGACACAGCGCAACCCGCATTTTTGGCTATCTCGTTTATCGTCGGGCTTACCCG
>DJPE01000046.1:517-5627 GCA_002439705.1 Christensenella sp. UBA6420 | reverse complement strand
CCGTACTCAGTACGCCTACGCTCCGTTTTCCCAAAAAATCAACGCATTTTGACCACTCCCCGCTCTTTACCGCTTTATTCCGCGAGAACGTCGTCCGTCGTAATAAAATCCGCCCCCGCCGCGGCGTATTTTTTCGCGGCTTCTTTGTCGTTGACGGTGTAAACGTTGACGTACACGCCGGCTTTATGTGCCTTTTTAATAAGTTTTTCCGAGATGATTTTTTCCGAAACCCCTATATTGAAATTCATTTCGCGGTACAACGCCGCTTTGACTTTGTTTGAAGTAAAAAGCATAATATCGGCGTACGGATGCTCGGCGTAGATATAGTCTATCGGGTCTTTTTTGAAAGAACAAAAAACTACGTTCGACCACCCAGTTTGCGCCGCGGCGAATTTAGCAAGCGCCGTCGCCTGCTCTTTGGTAAGGTTTTGTTTTATTTCCACTACTGCCGTCTTTCGGTATCCGTTACACACCGTTAGGTAGTCCGAAAGTCGGCAAATGCGATACGGTAACGTTTTGTCCACCGAGTCGGGAGCTTTCGTTAAGTCAAGGGGCAAGTCCATAATTTCGGCGTATGTTTTTTCCGTAATTTTCACAGACTTATCGACGAACGGGTTTTCGTCGTGACTGCATATATACTCGCCGTCAGTCGTTATATAGACGTCGGTTTCTATCGCCTGGAAGAAGGTTTCTTTCGCGGCGGCGCGGAAGGCTTCGTAAGTATTTTCGAAATACTTTGCGCTGTATCCCCTGTGCGCTATGTACTTAGTACCCGACTTGGGATTATACTTTCCGGCGTACTCCGCCCCTTCGAGATGGATATACGCANNCGCAAGGAAAACCCACCCTAATATCAAAATTACCGCCACGACGACGGTAATTATATTGATAATCGTTTTTTTAGAAAGTTTCGTTTTCATTCTATCTTACGCTCATCGACGCAAGCGTATAAGTAATATTGTTTTCCACAATCTTTACGGGAAACTTCTTCGACGGACTTATGGATTTACCGGAAAGGTTGTAGTCGTCGTTGTCGGGGGTGTACCAGACGTATATAGCCGAACCCGACGGAGTGTCGGACAAGGATACCGCCACCACGTAGCAGTCTACTTCTTTCGCTCCCGCGGGATAAGGTACGGACGCGGTGGATACCGACATTCTCGTAGTGGTCACGGTCTTGACCGTTCCCGTAGCGGCGTCGGCAATCTTTACCGAAGCGGGCGAAGTGGAAGACAAGTCGTAGCAGCGGATATAGTTGTAGAGATATTCGCTGTCGGTGTAACCGGTATTACCCGTCTTTAATTTCTTCTCTTCGCCGCCGTTTACCGAGTAGTAATAATATTTTCCCGAATGGTAAGCGTTGGTGACGGTCACGTTCTCCCCTTCGGTACGGGTCTTTTGCGAAGCGAGCACCGTGTATTGACTCGTAAGGAAAACGGTGTTTATTGTGGTCTCTCCCATCACGACGGTAACGGTGGTCTTTCCGTCGGCATCGTAGGTCTTGCCGTTCAACGTTTTGTCTTCGGGGCGGCGTTCGTTGACTACGGTCATAGTCCCCAACGTTTCTTTCGTGTTCGTATCGGTGACGTTATAAACGAGTTCTTCCCTGTCCGCCCAAGCGGGAGCTACCGTCGAACCGCCCGAGCAGCCGACCAAAACCGCACAAATAATAACCGCCAGCGTAACCACGCCTAATATCTTTTTCATAAAAAACTACCTTCATAAATTTTTGGTTGCTAACATTGTACTATACGACGGAAAAAAAGTCAAACGGGAGCGTTCATATCGCATTTCTTTACTCTGTAACGATATTAATAACATATATGCTCGCCGCCGTAAAAAACGCAGATTCCCTTACAATATGTGCGACAACCTTTTTTTACAGGATTTTTGGTCAAAACGCCGAGTTAAAATTTTCATATTTTCTCATATAAACACCGAAAACCCGACGTCCGTTCTCTCCAACCGTAAAAAGTGGTTTCTTTTTTATTATATTTTTGTTATAATATTTTGTAGTACTATTCCCTTTATGCGGGAGCGGTACGCAAATCGGCGAAAGTCGCCTTAGCTTTCTACGGCGGCTGATAACGGGGATATAGGTTCCCGTTCGTCGGTAATTAAAAAGGTAAAAGGTGAAAATATGTTACGATTAGAAAACATAACTAAGGACTTTCAGGTGACGAAAGACCAGGTGACGAACGTACTTAAAGGGATATCGGTTCAGTTCCGCTCCTGCGAGTTCGTCAGTATCCTGGGTCCCTCGGGTTGCGGCAAAACAACGTTACTTAACCTTATCGGCGGACTCGATAAATGCACTTCGGGCGGCGTTTATCTCGACGGGACGAACACGGCTTCGTTTTCCGACGCCGACTGGAACGACTACCGCAACAGAAGAATAGGTTTTGTTTTCCAAAGCTATAATCTTATCCCCCATCAGACCGTTCTCCGCAACGTGGA
Organism: Christensenella sp. UBA6420; assembly: GCA_002439705.1. Taxonomy (GTDB): domain Bacteria; phylum Bacillota; class Clostridia; order Christensenellales; family DTU072; genus CAG-1782. The sequence goes on along the minus strand of DJPE01000046.1, from coordinate 3,170 downwards.
AATGCCCCTTATATTGGCGGAAGTACCCGAAGAAGAACGCAAACGCAGAGCTTTGGAAGCGCTCGACAAAGTCGGACTCCGCGACCAGGCGAAAAAACGCCCTATGCAGATGTCGGGCGGTCAGATGCAGAGAGTGGCTATTGCGAGAGCTATCGTAAACAACCCGTCCATCATTCTCGCCGACGAACCTACGGGGGCGCTCGACAGCGAATCGGGAATTCAGGTAATGAATATCCTTAAAGAAATTTCCAAAGACAAGCTCGTAATAATGGTCACGCACAACGACAGTCTTGCCGAAGAATACAGCACGAGAATAATAAAGATGCGCGACGGAGTGGTAGTCGACGACAGCAACGAATATTCGCTCGAAGACTGTCTTGCCGACGAAGAAGCGGAAAGGCTCGCTCTCGAAGAAGAATCCAGACGTCGCCTTGCCGAAATCGAAGCGAAGAAGCCTAAGAAAAAACAAAACGCCGTCGGAAAAGCGGTTAAGAGCGCGCAAAAAGCGATGACTAAGATTATGCACTCGCTCAAGCGTAAAGGGACTACGTATATGTCTTTCGGCACGGCGGTAAGGCTCTCCGCCAGCAACCTTAACAGTAAAAAAGGTCGTTCTCTTCTGACTTCTCTCGCGGGAAGTATCGGAATAATCGGAATTATGCTCGTACTGTGTCTTAGTAACGGCGCGCGCGGTTATATCGAAAAAGTCGAAGAAAACGCCCTTTCCATTTATCCTATGGCGGTAAGCACGACCAACTCCGTCGATCTTACGTCCATGGTGGAACTTTTGCAGGACAACGACCCTAATAAAGAAAAATATCCCGACAGCGAAATAGTCACGCCAAAAACGGTTTTGGGCAACGTTCTCAATTCGATAATAAATTCCGCTTTGTCCAAGCCCAACGACCTTGCGCACCTTAAACAATACATTGACGCAAACTTTAACGAAGACGACGGTTACGTAAAATACGACTACGGTATCGACTTTTCGGTGTTCTGCAACTACACGCAAGACCCCGAAAACTATATGCAGGTAGACCCCTTCCTTGACGGTATGACGGCTATGCTCGACAAGAACCCCACCCTTAAGAAAATTCTCGAAGGTTCTGGCATGCTCGAATATCTCGAGGGCGACAGCGGAATAGCGTCTATGATTTCGGTATGGGAGCAGCTCCCGTCCAACACTAAGCTCCTTAACGCTCAATACGACCTTATCGGCAAAAATTCCCGTTGGCCGTCGGCGTGGAACGAAGTGGTCCTTATTGTGGACAATCAGAACCAGGTTTACGACTTCTCGTTGTTTGCGTTAGGTCTTGCGGGAGAAGACGAAGTAGCGAAAGCCCTTGCGGGCAACTCGGAATTTTTAAGTAAAGAATTCACGATAGACGACCTTCTGTCTTTGGAATACAAAATAATGACCAACTCCGATTACTTCGTGAAAAACGATGACGGAACTTTCGACGACTCCGCGGTAAACTACGCTAACCACAGAAAAATAGACTACGTCGAAAAGCATGCGGAAACGGTAAAGGTAGTCGGCGTAATCCGTCCCAAGCAGGGCGTGGATATTACCTGCATGAACGGTCTTATCGGTTACAGCGAAGCTCTCACCCAGTACATGTCAAAAAGAGCAAAAAACAGCGATATATATAAAGCGCAACAAGAAAATCCGTCCGTAGCGGTAGTCGACTACGACAAATGCCTTAACGCAAACAAAATTCCCGTCGAAGAAGGCGACGAATTAAACGAAGACATGCAGGAGAAAATAACCCGTTATCTCGGCGTGGCGGACTTCGACAACCCGTCCAAAATCTACTTCTACGCCAACTCCTTCACGGGCAAAGAAAACATAGACCGCTTCATAAAACAATACAACGAAGAAAACGACGCCAACGTGGAATACACCGATATGCTCGGAATGATTACGAGATACGTCGACACACTTACCACTACAATAACATACGTTCTGGTCGGTTTCGCCGCTATATCTCTCGTAGTATCGAGTATAATGATAGCGATCATTATCTACACTTCGGTTTTGGAACGCCGTAAAGAAATCGGCGTATTGCGCAGTATCGGCGCGCGTAAAAAAGATATATCGACGGTGTTTATCTCCGAATCGGCAATTCTCGGCGTAATAAGCGGCGCGATAGGCATATTGCTTGCGTATATTCTGTCTCTTATCGCAGACGCCATTCTCACCGCCATTTTGGACATTCCCCACCTTGCTCAACTTGCCTGGTGGCACCCTGTTATGATGATGATAATAAGCGTGGTGCTGTCCATTCTCGCAGGGTTCATTCCCGCGCGAATAGCGTCGAATAAGGACCCCGTAGAATGTCTCCGCTCCGAGTGACGACTTCAATCTTCGGGCGATTTACACGCACAAAAATACAAAAAAATAAGCACTCCGTAAGGGGTGCTTTCTTTATAAAAATAAGGATAAATTGAATATAATTTTTGTGCGTTTTGTCAAATCCGCGCTCGACGTACGACGGTACGACTTCACTCGGAGTTTGGCAAAAATCCCCACGAACCTTGAAGCCTTTACACGCCGTCGCAAAAATTATTTGTATATTTCTATTCCGCTATCTTCTTTGCGACGGCTGTTTTGTCCTTTTGTACGACTTCGATAAGTCGGTAATTTACGGCA
>DJPE01000046.1:355-482 GCA_002439705.1 Christensenella sp. UBA6420 | reverse complement strand
AAAGTTAAAGATAGCACTCTTAACAGGGTGCTATTCTTATAATGAAGCGGATAAAAAATTTATAGTTTTTTGTGCCTTTCGCGAGAAATTATCGTTCGCGTACACTCGTACGCGTCGCTCAATTTTC
>DJPE01000046.1:0-187 GCA_002439705.1 Christensenella sp. UBA6420 | reverse complement strand
AAGCTTTGTGCGTATAAACGCTTTGTCCGCATAAGTCGGACTCATAAGGAAGCGGGGTAAGTCCACCCCGCTTTTCCATATTTTTATAATTTTATTCAAGTATTAAGTTTGTTGAGAAAGATTTAGCTTGTTAAATTAGGATAAGGGGAACATTATGAGGAAAGGGGTTTATTAAGGGGGCTTGGAG
>DJPE01000032.1:4526-4842 GCA_002439705.1 Christensenella sp. UBA6420 | reverse complement strand
CTTTTCACCTTTCCCTCACGGTACTATACTCTATCGGTCACTAGGTCGTATTTAGCCTTAGGAGATGGTCCTCCTGTCTTCCCACCGGATTCCTCGTGTCCTGTGGTACTCTGGATACTGCCGGCCGAACTCGCATTTCGACTACAAGACTGTCACTTTCTTTGGTGCGGTTTTCTCTCCGCTTCGTCTATACTCGTCCGATACCTTCCGCAGTCCGTTACCCCGTCGCATATCACTATGCTAGGTTTGGGCTCCTTCCCTTTCGCTCACCACTACTCAGGAAATCGTTTGTTTACTTTCTTTTCCTCCGGGTACT
>DJPE01000032.1:4141-4374 GCA_002439705.1 Christensenella sp. UBA6420 | reverse complement strand
CGCCTAGTGCCAAGGCATCCACCCTACGCTCTTCTTCGCTTAATCGTATACGTCGTTTTGATTGTCTAATATACTTACGAACTTGATTGTTTCGGTTTCTATTGAATATTTCTATTCTTCCTCAGCAAATTCATTCTTCGTGAATTTGTGTATTACTCTTTTTGATATCTAAAATCTCGTCTTTCCTTTCTATCTAAAAAGAAAAACTCTATGCAGTTGTCAAGGTACAAGGT
>DJPE01000032.1:0-3965 GCA_002439705.1 Christensenella sp. UBA6420 | reverse complement strand
CAGCTGAGCTATACCCCCATAGGAATAAGGTTCATTTTCAATGTGCTTGAATATAATATCACCAAAAGAAACGCTTGTCAAATAAATAAAGACCTTTTTATGATTTTTTTTCGTTTTATTTTGAGTCGTCCCCGCCGTCCGCCTTTTACAAAGTAAAAAAACGTTTCCCGACGGGTTAAAAACCATAAATTAAACCCTTTCCGTCCTTATTTATTCCGCAAAACGCAAATTTTCGGGTAGCAACCCGCTTGCGTTTTTCTTTTATATTCCCTACCCGACGCCCCGAAAACGCAAAATATAACCGCCCGAACGACAGGAAATGACAAATTGCGTTTATTTTTTCTCAAACAGCGGAGAACTTATATAAATTGTATGATCTCCTACGCGACTTCGACGTAGCGTATCGCAACGCTTACGAGAATTATAGGCTCAGACGGGTTAATAAGTTCGTTCTGACTGATAGCGGTAAGCCTTTGCAACGCTTCTATACCGTCGGAATTGGTTATATACCCGAAAGCCGCATATTCCCCGTCGTAGTAGTCGCAGTCGTCGGCGCAGAAAAAGAACTGACTCGTCGCGCTGTTCGGGTCGGACGCTCTCGCCATGCTGATTACTCCGGCGGTGTGTTTTAATGTATTGTTCCTGTATCCGTTGGAAGAAAATTCTCCCTTTATTGCTTCGTACAACGGCGCTTTATATTGATAGATATATTTATATTCTTCGGTCTGCTCGTCGAATTCCTTTTTTACGGTGTATCCGCCGCCCTGCAAAACCGAACCTTTAAGTATTCTGTGGAAAGCCGTGCCGTTATAATACCCCGCTTCGGCGTATTTTATAAAATTTTCGACCGTCTTCGGCGCGTAATCTCTCCTTAACAAAACGTCGAAAGTGCTTCCGTCGCTCAGCGCGAACACAGCGTGAACTTCGTCCTTTGTCGCCGCTTCGTTAAAAACCGCCCTGTCTTTAAGAAACGCTATCGTCTTTTCCATCGCTTCTTTACATTCGGCTAAACTAAAATCACGCTGAAACTCGTGTTTAAGTTCGTTTCCCTGCGATTTCGGCAAATATTCGACGCAACTTATTTTGTTTTCTTTCAAAACGCTCACCATTTTTTCCGCCTGAGAGTAGAACGGGTCGTCGCTGCCGCAGGTGACGAAAGAATCGGGATAGTTTTTCGTGACGTTACTTACGACGTCCAATTCGTCGGCTCTCGAAAACTTTTCGTAGTTCCTTACGTCGGTAAACGCCCACATTGCGGTATCGAGAAACGGGAATTTAGTGTCCCTTACCGTCTGAAAATCGTAAAAACCGCACAAAAGCAGCAACCCTTTTATATTTTCTCCGCCGATAGAACGCTTTATATTAGTTTTTTTCGCGAGTTCGTCGTTGGTAAAAAACGCTCCCGCCTGCGCCGAAAGGTGTCCGCCCGCGGAATCGCCGCCGATAAATATCTGCGTCGGGTCTATATTGTATTCGTTGCTGTTGTCGGTAAGGAAACCGAGAATTTCGTTGACTTGTTTTAACTGCGTAGGGTATTTCGCTTTGGGCGCGAGAGCGTAGTTCATACTGACCACTACGAAACCTTCCGCCGCAAGAACCCGGCAATACGGCTCGGCGCTCTTCTTGTCGCCCCCTAAATAGTATCCGCCGTGAATATACAAAACGGTAGGTTGATTGCCGACTACGTTTTTCGGCGTGTAAATATCGAAATAGCCGTTATCGTACGCGCTTTCGTAACTAACGTCGTATTTTGCGTCGGTTTTTTCCAAAATCGTCGAATAATCGTCGGGATAGGAAATATTACGGGGTTTGCAGGCAATTTTTATACCTACCGAAATTATGGAATAGTCCAAGGTCGTCGCAAGGACGAGAGCTATTAAAATAACGACCGCCGCCGTAATGACGTAAGTCTGCCACCGTTTATAAATCGGTTTCTTTATTTTCTCCGTCGTCGGTTTTTTCTCCGTCGTTTCCGTCGGTATCGCTTTTTTTATTGCCTTTTTTGCCACGTTTAACTCCTTTAAGTTTGTCAAAAACTTCTTTCCAGTCGATTTCTCCCAAAAGAACCGCTATAAATATAATAGCAAATCCGCATATCAACTGTAAAGTAAGAACTTCGTGATAAAAAATTACCGAGAACAGCGTTCCGAACACCGTTTCCAGACTCAGTATGATAGCCGCCGAGTTGGAACTCGTGTGTTTCTGCCCCACCATCTGACAAAACTGCGCCACCGCGGTGCATATAAAGGCAAGATAAAGTATCGGCAGGAAGGACGTAAAGGTTACGTTCGTCGGCATCTTTTCCGCAGACAAGGACACTATCCAGAAAATAACGCCCACAACCGAAAGTTCGGTGAAAACCAACTGAACAGGGTCGTCGTCGGAAGCGTATTTCGCCGTGAAAACTATTTGTAAAGCGTAAAATATTCCGCTCAGAAGGGTAAGTAAATCGCCTATTCCTATCGAAAAATCGCCGTTTAACGACACCAGCCCTATGCCGACTATACACAAAACGGCGGCGATTATATTTTTAATCTGCGGCTTTTTCCGTAAAAACAACCAACTTAAAAAGGGTACGAGTACGACGTACACGGCGGTAAGAAAGGCGTTTTTCGACGGCGTGGTATATTTAAGTCCTACGGTCTGCAAGGCGTACGCCCCCGCCACGACCAAACCTAATATTATGCCGTGCAAAGCGGATTTTTTGTTTATTTTTATTATCCTTTTAATAAAGATAAGCCCTATAAGTACCGCGCTTAAAGAAAACCTTTCGGCAAGGACGAAGAACGTAGGGAAGACGTCGATAGCGTTTTTGAGTATGAAAAACGAAGTACCCCAAACGAGAGTAGCCAACAATAAACATAATTTTCCCGCAATATCTTTCCTTTTCATTATATAAGTTTAGTTTCCCTTATCTTTATATAAGTTTTATTTCCCTTATCGTTTCTCCCGTTAGTCCGTTCTTTATATACGCTTTGTTATCGTCGATAACGGCGTATGTTTTTCCGTCGGACGCTCTCGGTCTTGCCATACTGCCGCAGTTTATCATATTCACCCCGTCCTTATAAAAAAGCGCGGGAATATGCGTGTGTCCGCAAACGAATATATCCCCTTTTTTTACGGTCGGCACGGGATTAACGCAATTATATATATGCCCGTGAGTTCCGTAAACGTATCTTTTCCCGAATTTTTCCGCACAAACGTAGGCTTCGGGACTTAATCCGAACGAAGACAAAACCGACGGATTGTCGCAGTTACCCCTGACGTAGGCGTAAGGAACGGTTAATTTTCCCATCGACTCGCCGAAAATAAGGTCTTCGGAATATCCGCAGAAATCTCCGAGAAACATTATAAAAGACGGTCTTTCTTCCCTTATCCTTTCGATAAGTTCTTCCATATCGGAAAAACTTCCGTGTATATCCGACGCAAACAGCATTTTCATACTAATATTTTAACAAATATCACAAGTTTTTCATAGCGAAATACGTTCTTTTTCGAAATATTCGCAAAATGGATATTTATTTCGTTTTATGCACCGTAACTTTCTTTATTCATAAATTTTATGCAATAAAATCGTTATGGGCGGTTCTTCCCGACGGAACTTAGTTTGCAAAACTTTCCGTAACGAATATTATATCCCCGAAATTACTGTTTCGTCGGCTTTTTTCGGAATAAAATAAAGAACCGTTTTTATCCGAACGGTTTTTATCTGTTTTTAGCCGAAACGGAAAAATAAAAAAACCGCCTTTTACGGGGCGGCGTAAATTTTTATAATCAGGGCAAAAAAAATGCGCCGTCGGGCGCTTACACGGATGTTATTGTGTACTTCCGAACGGAAAGAAGAAAACGATAAAACCCATCGTTTTTGTTCTTTATGCTCTCTGCTTTCGCAGTTAGAGCGATTATGCTTTCGCATAACCTCGACTAAGTGCAAGTTTCCTTGCTCCTTAAAAGGAGGTGATCCA
>DJPE01000064.1 GCA_002439705.1 Christensenella sp. UBA6420 | reverse complement strand
AAATAAAATCTTTCGACCTTGAATCAATGCAGTACAAGGAAGACTTGTTGTCGGTTAAGATTACTCCGTCCACCGATATAATCATTCCCGAAAAAGCGGTTAAAGGGATACTTAACAATATAAAAAAGGACTCTAAAAACCTTAGTTCCGCAAATTACGACAGACTGTCGGAAGAAGCGGAAAGGTTCTCCGCATTTCCGTCGAGTCCGCTTAACAATTTCTTTTTGCCGTACGCAAGAGAATATACCGCAGGGATATGCGATTACCTTAGCGAAGGGGGAGTAGTCGTATTCGACGACACCAAACAGACCGAAGACAAACTAAGGCTTTCCACCAACAGACTTCACCAGAGAGTGGCGAGCGGCAAGGACGGTTTCTTAGCCTTTAACGCGCACAAAAAAAGTCTTCTCGACATAGAAGAACTTAAAAAGGATACTCACGTCAAGTTAGGTTTCGGACTGATTACGAGTAACGTAAATTTATTCGTTCCGCAGGAAGTTTTTTCCATAAAAGCCAACGCTTTGCCGCCGTTTTATAACGATATGCCGTCGTTTTTCGAGCAGCTCCGCAATATGTCGGCTATGGGAGCAGATATCGCCGTCGTGTGTCGCGACGAAGAAGGGCTTAACTCTCTTAAAAAACATTTGCAGGACGATTATATAGGCTGTTACGTCGGCGAAAATCACGGCGGAATAAGCCTTACGGTAGGGAAAATAAACAAAGGTTTTATTTACCCCGCCGAAAAAATTATGCTCGTCGGAATAGGCGACCTTACGAGAAAGGTAGAAAGGACGAAGAGCGACAGAGCCAAAAGAATAGCTTTCGAAATCCCCGAAAAGGGCGATTACGTCGTCCACGAAAAGCACGGTATAGGTATAAGCGAAGGTATACAGAGAGTCAAAACGACGTCGGGCGAAAAGGACTTTTACGTCGTCGCGTACAAGGACGGCGACAAGCTGTATCTTCCCTGCGACAAACTCGACACGTTGGAAAAATACACCGGCGGCGACACGCCTACGCTGCATAAGTTGGGCGGAGCGGAGTTCGAGCGGGTCAAGAAACGCGTAAAAGAAAGCATAAAGAAACTTACTATCGACCTATTGTCCATTTACAGGTCGAGATTTAACAAAAAAGGCTACGTTTATCCCCCGGATACGGTGTGGCAGAAAGAAATGGAAGCGGATTTCCCGTATACGGAAACCGACGACCAACTTATCGCCATCAACGAAATTAAAAGGGATATGGAGTCGGGCAAGATTATGGACAGGCTTCTTTGCGGCGACGTAGGTTTCGGCAAGACGGAAGTAGCGATGAGAGCGATTTTCAAGACCATCGTCGAAGGAAAACAGGTAGCCGTTCTCGCCCCGACGACTATCTTAGCTCAACAGCATTACAACCTTATTAACGCCCGTTTCAATAAGTTCAAAATAAAAACCGAGCTACTGTCAAGGTTCGTCACCCCTGCCGAAATAAAAAATTCGCTCGAACGGATAGAAAAAGGGGAAAGCAGCGTAATAGTCGCCACGCACAGAATTTTAAGTAAGGACGTAAAGTTCAACGATTTAGGTTTGCTCGTACTCGACGAAGAACAGCGTTTCGGCGTGGAGCATAAAGAAAAGTTGAAGCAGTATCGTGAAAGCGTAAATATCCTTTCCCTGTCGGCTACCCCCATTCCGAGAACCTTACACATGGCTTTGTCGGGGATAAGGGATATATCCACGTTGGAAAACCCGCCGAAAAACCGCTTGCCGGTGGAAACGTACGTAACGGAATACAGCGACGACCTTTTAGTGGACGCAATAAACAAAGAACTGTTAAGAAACGGGCAGGTTTTCGTTCTCTACAACAGGGTACAGACTATAAACTCTTTCTATAAGCACGTTCAGGAACTTTTGCCCGACGTAAAGATAGTGGTAGCACACGGGCAGATGGACGATATTACTTTGGAAGACAGGATAAGGGAATTTTACGAAAACAGAGCGCAGGTACTTATCTCCACCACTATTATAGAAAACGGCATCGACTTGCCGAACGCAAACACCCTTTTCGTAATTAACGCCGAACGGTTAGGGTTAAGCCAGTTGTATCAGATAAGGGGCAGAGTAGGAAGAAGCGACGTGCCCGCCTACGCATATTTTACCGTACCCGAAGGGGCTGTGCTTACGACCAACGCGACGCAAAGACTCGAAGCCCTTATGGACAATACGGAATTGGGGAGCGGATTCAGAATAGCTATGCGCGATTTGGAAATAAGGGGCGCAGGCAATATTTTAGGACGCGAACAGCACGGACAGATGGAAAAAGTCGGGTACGAGATGTACCTTAAACTAATTAAGGAAGGCATAGACGAAGCGCAGGGAATAGTCGCGGAAGAAGTCCGCGACGTGGAATTAAGAGTGGACGCCGATTACGCTCTCGACGAGAAGTATATCCCCGACGGCAGGGCGAGAGTGACGTTCTACAAGAGAGTAAGCGCTCTTTCTACGATAGAAGAAGGGCAGTATTATTACGACTCGCTCAAAAAGACCTACGGCAAACCGCCCGAATGCGTCCGTACCATTATCCGTTGCGCTATAATAAAGAATATGGCGCAGAAACTCGGCGTAAGTAAGGTAGTTATATCCGCTAAAGGTTCGGGAATATATTTCTACGACTCGAAATGTTTAAGTAACGAAAAACTATTTATCGCTATGGATAAATTCTCCCGTTACGCCGTCCTTTCGCCTAACAATCCACCCACCGTCGTGTTCAACACTTCGGGCATGACTCCCGCCCAAAGAGTAAAATTCACTCTCGAATTTCTTAATACGGCGATATAACGAAATTATCTTTACGGGAATCGGAAATTAAATAGTTTATAACAAAAAAATAAAGGCGTAAGGAATTTATCTCTACGCCTTTCTCGTTATCTTTTTTCGGTGAAACTATATTTTTAATTGAGATATGGTTTCTTTAAGAACGTTTGCGCTGTGGTTAAGCAGGGCTTCTTCTTCGGGGGCAAGTTTTACGTTTACCTTGCCGTGAACGCCGTTGTGTCCGACTAAGGTAAGGGTGCTTAAACATACGTCTTCTATTCCGTATTCTCCGTGCATCATGCTCGATACCGTCATCGTAGTGTCGAGTCCGCCCAAAAGGCATTTGCAGATATAGCAGACCGATACCGATACGGCGTAGTAGGTAGCTCCCTTTCTCGCTATTACCGCCGCGCCCGATTTCCTTACGTAAGATTCTATTTCCGCTATGTCGATGTCGGGACGAAGTTTGTCGGCGGTGGCTATAAGGCGGTTACATTCCCTTATGGGTACGTTACTTATATTTGCTATCGACCACGGAATAAAGGAAGAATCGCCGTGTTCGCCGAAGACGTAAGCGTGTACGTTACCTTGGTTTATGCTGAAATATTCCGAAAGTCTTGCTCTCAGACGGGAAGTGTCGAGAATGGTGCCGGAACCTATTACGCGGTTTTCGGGGATACCCGAAAGTTTCGTGAAAGTGTAGGTAAGGACGTCGACGGGGTTACTTACTATAATGTAAGTTGCGTCGGGAGCGTGTTTCGTTATTTCGGGAATAATGTTTTTAAGGATATCCACATTGGTCTGTGCCAGGTCAAGACGGGACTGTCCCGGTTTTCTCGCTACGCCCGCGGTGATTATTACGATATTACTGTTAATAGCGTCGCGATAGTCGCCCGCGTATATAGTGCAATTACCGCAAAACGGCGTTCCTTGCCTTATGTCGAGAGCTTCTCCGACGGCTTTTTCGTTGTTTACGTCAATCATTACGATTTCGGAAGCCAGACCCATTACGGTAAGGGTGTACGCTATGGTAGAACCTACGCTGCCGCTTCCTATTATAGATATTTTGTTCATTAGTGCCTCGCTGTTATGGGGTATTTTTCACCCCGAGTGTGTAAATTACGATAAGTATAGCACCTTTTTTCGATAATCGAAAACGATTTAACGCAAGTTGTCCGTCAAGGAAAGAATAAATTAAGTAAAAAGACGACTTCTATATTTAATCAATTAAGAAATCATTATTTTGCGGAAAAACTGTTCGTATTATTAAAGCTATTACGCTATTTGGTTCTAAAAATATCATCAAGCGTTTTTCCGTCTGTATTTTTCCATTCGACCCAACCGTTAGTTGAACCGCCAAGAACAAAACCGCTTGCAGCACTCGGAGTATTGAATTCCAACGTGGTTTTTAATATATAAATTCCGTTTTCCATCACAATATTGCCGCTTGATAATAACTCTGCGCGTTGTTTATTGTATTTTTCAAGGTTTGTAGGTCTTGCTATATTTATTTGTGACCCTTCCAAAACTTGAAACTTGTCGCCGTCATAAATACCGTAAGCAAGTATGTTGTTCCTTGTCGTGTGGAATATTTCGCGATTATTGCTATTTTGTTTGGCATCGTCCATCTTATATCCGAGAGTAGCCATTACGAATTGAATTTCGTCATAAACTTCTTCTATGTACGGAAGGTCATAGTCGTCGATTTCATATTTAGGGCTAATGGTATTTTCTACTTTATAACGCTTCGAATCGTGAGCTTTTATTATAGCGTACTCTTCAAGTCCGCTTATCATATCGAGAGAAAAAGTCTTATTATCGGCGAGAAACATAATAGCCTTATTCCAAAAATCCTTTGAACGATTATGGTCGTCAAGGCGAGAAACCCCGTTTCGGGTTTGTCCGACGTAAATTTGAGCAATTTTATTCTCATCGTTTTCGTTAATTAAGTAGTATATTCCCGGACGCGTAATCCCGGAAATCTTTTTCGCTTCTGATAGCAACGGGCGTGGAATAACATAGGTGGTTATCGTTGATAAATGGCGTCTGACAGAACGTATTCCGTCAGGTTGTCCGTTATAGTATATTGTTTCGAATTTCTTACTTATCGCCATATTGTATCTCCTTTACTCTCTAATCGTTATAATTTTAATATTTCCGTCAAAACTCGCCGTCGGGCAATTTAGGCGTTTCTTCCGTCAAAACTTTCATTTGATGAATTGCCGTCTTGTTAAGTTCTATAAGTCTATCTTGCTGACTTAATCCGCGTTCGATAAGATAAGCGTTAAGGTTTTCGAGATTAGAAAGGCATACAAGTTGCGACACTTCGGCGTAGTCGCGGATATTGCCTTTTTTGTCGGGGTTTTTATCTCTCCATTCACGCGCGGTCATACCGAATAACGCGACGTTGAGAACGTCGGCTTCGTTGGCGTAGACGAGAGACGCTTGTTCTTTTGAAATTTCAAGCGGAATAACGATATTGTCCTTAATGGCGTCGGTATGGATACGATAATTTATCTTCGCAAGTTCCCGTTTCACCGTCCAACCGAGTTGCTTTTGTTCGTCCGCTTTCAACCTTTGGAATTCTTTAATTATATATAGGTTGATTTCGGGCGAAATCCACGACGCAAACTGTAACGCAATATCCTTGTGCGCGTAAGTGCCGCCGTTATACTTCCCTGCCTTTGAAACGATACCGATAGCGTTTACGCCGTCTATCCATTTTTTCGGCGACATCGTAAAGTAATTATATCCCGCTTCGTTTTTAAACTGGTCGAATTCGACCACTTTAAAGTTCGGGTTATTTAATTTTTCCCACAAACCGATGAATTCTATCGTATCCTTACGCCTGAGCCAATTTTTTACCACGTCCGCAGGCGATTCTTGATTTTTATATCTTGCAATATCCGTCAAAGAAAAATAATCGTCTTTGTTAATATGTATTTCCTGTTCCAATACGGTAATTTCTTTATTTTTCATTCGTTCGTACCTTTTATTAAGATTATATGTATACACTATAACATATTTTAGCGAAAAATCAAGAGCATACCGCTTTTGACAATTCTTATCTTTTCGTCATTTTGACGAGAGTTTCCACGTGCGAAGTGTTCGGGAACATATCGTAGGGTTTTATATAGTTTATTTCGTAATCGCCGCCCGAAAGGAGAATTTTTAAGTCTCTCGTAAGGGTTGCGGGGTTGCAGCTTATGTAGTGGAGCGTAAAGGGTACGGAGAGAGAATTTATTGCGTTAAGGACTCTTTCGTCGCAGCCTTTTCTCGGCGGGTCCAAGATTATGGAAAGGCTATCGTTATTTAAGTTTTGGGTGTCCGAAAGCTCGGATATGAGTATCGGAAGTTCTTTCGCGGCGTCGCCGTTTATATTCGTGATTTTGTCGGTAAGCCCGTTAAGACGGGCGAGCTTGTCGCCGTCGGCGGTGGCTTCCTTCACTATTTCTATATTCTTTACGGTACAGCCCTTTCTGGCGAGAACCGCCCCCAACGTGCCTACGCCCGCGTAGGCGTCTATTACTACCGAGCAGGCGGGGATATCGTCTGTTATTCTCGTGTAGATTTTGTTGCGTATCTCGTCGTTGAGCTGTAAAAAGGAATAGGGGTTAAGCTCGGTTTTTATGCCGAGTACGTCGATGACGAAAGGAGAATACTTTATGGGAATTGCGGTTTTACCCATAATTACGTTGGTCTTTTCGGGTTTCTTCGACTGATACAGCGAGAAATCGTCGAAAGTTTCGCCGAGTTTTTTAAGGAGATAATCGACGTGACGGAGCGGCTGATTATCCGTTACTACCGTGACGGAGATTTTTCCGTCGACGTATCTCGCCACGAGATGTTTAAGGTGACCTTTGCCGGTGTTCTCGTCGTAGACCGAGAGAGAAAACCTGTTGGCGTAGTCCAAAAACACGCCTATTAGTTTTTCCGCCCACTCGCCGTGCAGAAAACATTTCGTAATAGCGACCACTTTATGCGTGTTCTCGCGGTAGAAACCGAGCGTAACCCTTTTTTCCAACGCGACGTACCCGAACGGGAGCTGAATTTTGTTGCGGTAGGAATAGGGGTGAGAACAGGGTTCGGTAGGTTCGGGAACGAAGTCTATCCCCGCGTTTTTTCGCAGGAGCCTTATAAGGTTCTGCCGCTTTATTTCGGGCTGAACGGAATAATCTATATGTAAAAGATTGCACCCGCCGCATTTTCCGTAACGGTTGCAGGGCGGGGTGACGCGGTAGGCGGACGGGACTAACACTTCCTTTAAGTCGGCGTAGGCTACGTTGCGTTTCGCGTGGTTAATCTTCGCGGTGACCTTTTCGCCTTTAAGACAGTACGGAATAAAGACCGTCGTATCGTTCGTCCGGGCTATTCCTTCGCCTTCCATCCCGTCGTCGATAACGTCTACCGTTATTATATCGTTTTGTTTAAGCTCATGCATTTTTTAAGGTAATGGTACGCGGATTTTCGTTTTTGGTGTTGTTCTCTACCTGAACGTTCTTTTCGGGGAGAAAACCGAAATCGCCGTCAAGGTCGATGTAAAGGACTATATCGCCGTGGCGGTTGGTTCTGTAAGTGGTGATGCCGTAGTCGAAAAGACGGTTCATCGTTTCGGCGTGCGGGTGGTGGTATGCCTGTCCGTTGTCACAGCTTATTACGGCGTATTCGGGTTTTATAAAATCAAGGAAAGCTTCCGAAGTACAGCTGTAAGAACCGTGGTGACCCACTTTAAGTACGTCCACGTCGAGAGAAGTTCCGCCCACCGTTTCCATAAAGAACTGTTCCGTCGGCACTTCCGCGTCGCCCGTGAACATGACTTTGCGTTCCCCGTAGGTAAGCACGCACATAATGGAAAGGATGTTGCGGTTGTTTTGTTCCACCGCTTCTTCTTCGAAACGGCTATAGCCCGAAGCGTAAATGTCCACGGAATAATCGTCTCCCGTGACGGTGTAGGTTGCCGGGTTCGCGCCGATAGCGTAGGTGTTCGCTCCCGGTTCTTCCGCCGCTTTCGTCATAAAGGTCTGATAGGTCTTCGTGGGAGTGGAATAGGAATAATCGTTGTAATAAATATTCCTGACGTCGTATTTATCCAACACTTCGCTCGCCATATTGACGTGGTCGGCGTCGGGGTGAGTGATTATAAAGTAATCTATCGTGGTGGAGATGTTAAGGTTGTTTTGAAGATAATTAAGATACTCTTCTTTCGTAGCCTTGCTCGCGTTCGTGCCGCTGCCCGCGTCGATAAGCATATTTTTTCCGTCGGGGAACATTATCGCTATCGCATCGCCCTGACCTATGTCGATGAAGTGAACTTCAAGACAGTTCTCCGCGTCGAACTCCGTCGGTAAAGTCACGTTACCTACGCCGCTTAATACCGAAGTGTAATAAGTCCTGCCGCCGCCGTTATTGCCGTTTCCGCCCGTCGTAGTCGAGTCGTCGCTGCCGTTGCCGAAAATTATTTGCAGCTTGTCACCCATAATAAGGGATACCGCAAGCGCAATTACGAGTACCGCAACTAACAAAATAAGTATAACTTCTCTCGTAGAAAGTTTAGTGCTTTTAGCCTTTGAAGAGCCGCCTTTTTTAGCCATAAAATTATCTCCTGACAGTTTTTCGTCGGCAATTTCGGTCTGTTAAAGAACGTCGGAACGCCGCGTATATCGTATATACAGTATATATATTTTTTCGCCCGTACGCAACCTAATTTTACGAACGGTCGGAATAGATTTTTTTGCCCTGCGGAACTTACTCCGCGGTTTAAGTCGAATAAAGGGACGAATGCAAGTTGCAACGCCTGTTTTCCGTAAAAACCTTGCTAAACTTTTGCGGTTGTGGTAATATTGGGGGTGCGATACATCTGAATACGAAGCAAAAAAGTACATCCTTAGGAAAGGGTGTGCCTGTTTTCGCACTGCATAGACTTTTTTGTTCGTATTGTGCAGGATGTATCGCAAACACGCGAAGCGGCTCATTACTTTTAGTACCGTTTCGTTTGAAGCGGTACTTTTTTTATGTGCCGAAACTTATTACAACTATACGGACAAAGGAGGTTTATAAAATATTAACCGTACCACTGTCGGCGAAAACGGCACGCTTTGCTCTTGTTTTATCTGAGTTTGACACCGTATCGTTACTTTCCCGTTTTTTACGGCGTAAAGCAACGTGCATGGAACGCTCCGATTTTTACAAAAAACTTGCTAAACGCCGCCGATTATGGTAAGATGAAATCGCAATACAACTTAACGGGCAATCACGACAAAGACACACCTTGGTAGAGGTGCGCTATTTTGCTTACCAAACTTTGTCGTGAGTTACTCAGTTGGTTGTATTGCAGACAAGCGGAATGGCGCATTCTACGGTACCGTTTCGTTTGAAGCGGTACTTTTTTTATGTACCCCCTTGATTTCGTATGCAACAATCAACAATGACAAAGGAGGTTTACAAAATGTCAACTGTAAAATGTCCGCATTGCGGACGAACCGTAGGCGAAACCGACGCGTTTTGCCCATTCTGCGGGAAGAGAATAACGTACTCGTCCCGATGTCCCGTCTGCGGGAACGAGCTTAACGGAGCGAAGTTCTGCTCCAAATGCGGATACAAAGTAAAGGATAAATCGTCCGAAGTTTCCGCGAAAGCGAAAAACGTATTCAAAAGCGTTTGGGACTTTATAAAAAATCACAAAAAGATTTTTATAATTATCGCCGCCGTTATTTTAATAGCGGTAATCGTTATTCCCACGGCTATATCTTTGGCAAGTCCGTTCAGACAGGCGAAAGTCAACAAGATAGAACTCGGCGTGACCACACAGGAAGATATTAAGAAAAAATTCGGCGACCCGACCGACGAGTACCGACTTAACGCAATGTCGGGTTGGAACGCGACTCTTTTGTTTTCGGCAAGTCAATTTATCGGCGAGGGTAAGGACGTTTGGGTGTACTACGAAAGCAGCGTCGCTAAGAAAGTAGAACAGATAAACGAAAAGATGGACAAAGCCGAAGACTTCGACGAACTCGATAAACTCGACGCCGAACTCGAAAAAGCCACGAAAAAACCTTACAAGAGCATAGTGGTCGCTTTCGACGACGACGGAAAAGTTACCTTTATCGCGCTCAATACGAAAACGAAGTACGACGACTCCGACTTGTTCGCCACGAGCGAAACGAAAACCCTTAAATCGGTAGAACTCAGCCAAAACAAAGTCTGCATAGGTTCTTCTATATCCGAATGTAAACTTTCCTACACGGCGAAATTTTCCGATAAGAGTATGATTAAAGGCTACGTTACCGAACTCGACTCTGCCGTAGACACTTCAAAAGAAGGCGCGGCGAAAATATCTTTCAGTAACCGCTGGGGCAAATATTCGGCAAATATAAACGTAGTTAATCACGAATTACCCGAAGAATACACCGTCGACGTACAACCTACCTGTACTACCGAAGGGAGCAAATCTAAACACTGTATGATTTGCGGACATAAGTTCGAAATAGTCAGCGTTCCGCGTAAACATACTTATCAGGACGGATATTGCACCGTCTGCGGCAGAAAAGACCAGTCCGTGGATATGAAATTCTCTTTTGATTACGATGAAGAAGGATATGTTCTAAGAGAATATAACGGCTTGGATGCAGATGTGGAAATACCCGATACGTACGACGACGGAGAACACGGAGAGCATAACGTAATAGCAATCGGAAATGACTACACTGCAAATATATTTAGGAATAGTACAGCGGTTACAAGCGTTTATATCCCGAACAGCGTAGTAAGTATCGGTGCGGGAGCGTTCGAAGGCTGTAGCGGACTTACGAGTATAACTATCCCTGACAGCGTGACAATAATCGGAGAAGGGGCGTTCTATGGCTGTAGCGGATTAAAGAACATAAATATTCCCAATAATGTTATAAGCGTAGGCTCTTCTGCTTTCTTCGGTGTACCCAATTTAGAGTATAAAGTATACGATAACGCCACATACTTAGGAAATGATAATAATCAATATTTGGTGTGTATACGAGCAATTGACAATAGTATTACTTCATGTGTAATAAACGAAAATTGTAAAGTGATAGGTGGAGACGCCTTTTGGCGGTGTGAAAAGTTAACTAATATAGAAATACCAAATAATGTGGTGGGTATCGGTGACGGTGCGTTTGTTGGTTGTATAGGATTGACAAACATAGTAATACCGAATAGTGTGACGAGAATTGATGACGGGGCATTTGACGAATGTTGTGGATTGAAGAGTGTGACTATCGGCAACGGAGTTACAAGAATTAGTTCTTGTGTGTTTAGAGGATGTAGTGAACTAACAAGCATAACAATACCCGATAGCGTAACAATCATTGAAAGCGAAGCTTTCACTAGATGTAGTGGCCTGACGAGCATAACGATATCCGACAGCGTGGCAATTATCGGCGTGTGGGCATTTGAAGAGTGTAGCGGACTTACGGAAATTCGTTTTAACGGTACCATGAGTCAATGGAAGAATATAAGTAAAGGAAACGATTTGGAGCTCAGT
>DJPE01000095.1:5416-5628 GCA_002439705.1 Christensenella sp. UBA6420 | reverse complement strand
GAAATCGGACTTTACTGGGAAAAAGCCGCCTACGAAGAAGCCGAACACGCAGCAAAATTTGCCGAACTTCTCGGCGAAGTCGTGTCCGGCAGCACCAAAGAGAACTTAACCAAACGCGTCGCCGCCGAAAACGGAGCTACCAAAGGTAAATTCGACCTTGCCAAGAGAGCCAAGGAAGAAAATCTCGACGCCATCCACGACACCGTCCACGA
>DJPE01000095.1:0-5393 GCA_002439705.1 Christensenella sp. UBA6420 | reverse complement strand
CACGAAATGGCTCGCGACGAAGCCCGCCACGGAAGAGCTTTCGAAGGCTTGCTCAACCGCTACTTCGGAAAATAAGAAAATAAATCTTACCTAAAAAATCACAGCCCCTTGTTCGCAAGGGGCTGTTTCGTAATCAGAAGCAATAGTAGTCGAGCGGCATAGCGTTCGGTATCGAAATCGGAATCAGAAAGTCAGTCGCTTCGTTCTTTTCGGTAAAAAACTTATATACGGTATCCAAAAATTCAATCGAAAATTCATTGTGCTGATTTATTTCGACAGAACAATTGAAAATATCGGGAGTTTTGTATTGAAAATATTGGGAATATTATTGATTTTTTGCATTAGACGGAGAAGTACGCCATTACAGAGACAATGCAGGACTTGGATGTGATGCCGTTCTGCATTTGCCAAACACGGAATATACGTCGTACCTATCAACCACTTAANNNNTTAAAGCCATAAGATTTCTGCCATATTCGATATCGACGTTGTATTCGGGGCAAAGAGAGCCGTCGTTGGATTCGGTTGTACAGTTAGCCGCGTTCTTTAAGACTTCCGCCGATTATCTTTTAGGAATAGTTGACTATTAGCCTAAAAACGGAATAACGGAAAAAGTCCCTTTCTTTCGGAAGGGACTTTTTGTAAATGTGGGAGAATTAAAATTTCGTAATTTATATTCCGCTGTCGCCGTAGTTGGAGAGAACTCTTGCCGACGGGTCGGAGACGGCGCAGCCGTTCCAGTTTTTGTTCGGCATCCAGAAGTCGGTTATCATCTCGGCTTGGTCCGGGTAGTATTTTTCGAACAGTTCCCGATAAAGGAGCGATTCTTTCGTAAAGGGCGGAACGTGAGAGTATTTTTTTATCCGTTCGGAAAACTCTTCTTCCGTGTAAAGAGAATCGGCGTATTCCTTTATATAATCGACCATGGAGTGACCCACGGCGTCGGAAAAGGCGGCTTTTTCGCGGTAGAGTATGTCGTAGGGGAGATAATCGCCGTCGAAAGCCTTTCTTAAAAGGTATTTTCCTTTGTTGTAGCGGTTGAGTTTCAGTTCGGGGTTTATGGACAGGACGTATTTTACGAAGTTAAGGTCGCCGAACGGAACTCTCGCTTCGAGAGAGTTGACCGAGATACATCTGTCGGCGCGGAGTACGTCGTACATGTACAGTTCCCGCACTCTTTTTTCCGATTCCTTTTGAAATTCGGCGGCGTTCGGGGCGAAGTCGGTATATTTATAACCGAAAAGTTCGTCGGAGATTTCGCCTGTCATAAGGACGCGAATATCGGTGTTTTCGTGGATATATTTACAGAGAAGGTACATACCGATACTCGCGCGGATTGTGGTGATGTCGAAAGTCCCCAGCATGGCGACTACCGGTTCGATAGCGGCGAGAACGTCGTCTTTCGTTATAATAACTTCGGTATGGTCGCTGCCTATATAGTCGGCGACTTCTTTCGCGTACTTTAAGTCGATAGCGTCGGTGTTCATACCGATGGCGAAAGTCTTTATGGGGCGGTTTGACAGCCGTTGCGACACGGCGCACACGAGAGAACTGTCCAGTCCGCCCGACAATAAAAATCCTATCGGAGCGTCGGAGTCAAGCCGCTTTTTTATTCCCGAAACGAGATACTTTTTGATGTTTTCGCAGCAAACGGATATGTTATCGTGCGAAAATTTGACTTTCGTCACGTCGCAGTAGCAGACGAAACGGTTTCCGTCGTAGAAGTGTCCCGGCGGGAACGGCATAATCTTTTCGCAGAGTCCGACAAGGTTTTCCGCGACGCTCGCAAAGACTATTCCGCCGTCGCGGTATCCGTAAAAGAGCGGGCGTATTCCGATGGGGTCGCGGGCGGCGAGTATCCTTTTTTCTTTCGAATCGTAGATAATAAGGGCGTATTCCGCGTCGAGCATACCGAACATTCCCACGCCGTATTTTTCGTACAGCGGAAGGAGAATTTCGCAGTCGGAATCGGAGCGGAAGGAATAATCGCTTTCCAGCTCTTTTTTCAGCTTGCGGAAGCCGTATATTTCGCCGTTGCAGACGAGAAATTTGCCGTTAAGGGAAAAGGGCTGCATGCCTTCTTCCGTAAGTCCCATTATGGCAAGACGATGGAAGCCCATTATCACGCCGTCGTCGGGGAATATTATTCTCGTTTCGTCCGGACCGCGGGATACCGACCTGTCGAAACCTTCTTTGAACTCTTCCGCAGTTAAATTCGCCGCGAAACTACCCATTATCGAACACATAACGCTCCTTTATATAACTTATTCTACGTCCTGTAAGGCGTCGTAGCCTTCTTCGCCCGTCCTTACCTTGACGACGTTTTCCACGTCGTAGACGAATATCTTTCCGTCGCCGATATGACCGGTATAAAGTATCTTTTTGGCGGTTTCTATGACCGTGCGGACGGGAATTTTACTTACTACCATATCCAACTGAACCTTGGGGAGAAGGCTCGGTTCTATTTCTACGCCCCTGTAATATTCGGGCTTTCCTTTTTGCGCGCCGCACCCCATTACGTGGGTTACCGTCATACCCGTAATTCCTATGTCGACCATAGCGTTTTTGAGCGATTCCAACATTCTTTCGCGGCAAACGATTTCGATTTTCGTAAATTTAGGCGTTTTTTCTTCGCGAACGACGGGTTTTGTCTCTGCAAGGTCGACCGTTTCCGCAATTACGGGTCCGGCGACAGCGGCGGTTCTGTTATAAATGACGGGGATTGCGTCGTAGTCGTGTACGGTAATCGGGAAGTCGGCGTAAGCGGAAGGGAGAGAATGTTCGGTCTTGTCAAGTCCGAGAGCTTCTTCTTCCTTCGATACTCTCAGGCCGATAGTCTTTTTAATGACGAAGAAGGTAAGAGTCATCGTGGCTACCGTCCACGCCGCTATTGCGAGAAGTCCCGCAAGCTGCACGCCGAAAACTTTAAGTCCGGCGGTAAAGCTCGTGCCGTGGATAAGGGCGTATATTGGTCCGTCCACTTCGGCGGAAGCGGTGGACGTAGAAAACAATCCCGCAGCTATCGTGCCCCAGATACCGTTTGCGCAGTGTACGCCCACGGCTCCGACGGGGTCGTCGATATGGAGTTTTATGTCGAGAAATTCGACTACGACTACAATAAGGATACCCGATACGATACCGATAATCGTAGCGCCTACGGCGTCCACGTTGGCGCAGCCTGCCGTCACGGCGACGAGTCCGGCAAGAGACGCGTTAAGACACATCGACACGTCGGGCTTTTTGTTCTTTACCCAAGTGTAAATCAAAGTAGTCACCGTAGCGACGGCGGGAGCTATCGTAGTGGTGGCGAAAATCTGAGCGAGCTGTTCCACGCTTTTTGCGGCGGCGCCGTTAAACCCGTACCAGCAGAACCAAAGGATAAAGCAACCTAAGGCCCCCATGGGTATATTGTGCGCGGGAATAGCGTTGACTTTGACCACTTTTCCGTTTTCGTCGCGGGTGTATTTGCCCGAACGGGCTCCTACCATAACGGCTCCTATAAGAGCGGCGATGCCGCCGACCATGTGAATAGCCGCACTACCGGCATAGTCGATGAAGCCTAATTTCGAAAGCCAGCCGCCGCCCCAGACCCAATGCGCTTCGACGGGATAGACGACAAGGCTTATTATTGCGGAATAAATGCAGTAGGAAGAAAATTTCGTTCTTTCTGCCATGGAGCCGGAAACGATTGTGGCGGCGGTGGCGCAGAAGACGAGATTGAAGACGAAGTTGCTCCAGTCGTAGGTTGCGAAATTCGTAAAGTACCCGTAATTAGGCAGACCTACGAGTCCGGCAAGAGCGTCTTCTCCCAAAAGAAGTCCCGCTCCGAGAAGCATATAGACTATCGTGCCGATGCAGAAGTCCATAAGGTTTTTCATGATGATGTTGCCTGCGTTTTTTGCGCGGGTGAAGCCCGTTTCTACCATGGCGAAGCCGCATTGCATAAAGAATACGAGCGCCGCTCCGATAAGAAACCAAACAGCAAA
Organism: Christensenella sp. UBA6420; assembly: GCA_002439705.1. GTDB lineage: Bacteria > Bacillota > Clostridia > Christensenellales > DTU072 > CAG-1782. The sequence continues at coordinate 1,407 of DJPE01000095.1, read as the reverse complement.
GGTAATCTCTCCGTTCATAACAGTAATCTCCTTAAAAAAATTTTTTCTTTCGTATTTATTTTTAAGGCTTTACTTTTTTGCGTTTCCGCTGAAAGTAAAGCCCTTTTATCTTTTGTATCGTAAAAATTTATCTTTTGTAAAGTGGTATATTATGCCGCGCAAGGCGGCGTAAATATTTAATTAGCGTACACCGAAAAGTAACTCGCCGTAAGACGGGAAGGGCCATACGTCGGACGGGGTAAGGGTTTCGGCGCGATCGACTACCGCACGCAGACTTTGCATATTGACGAAGACGGAGTCGTGGTAGTATTCCGCTTCTTTCTGCATATCGCTTTCTTCGGCGGCGGTAAGGGACTCGTCGAGCACGTCTACGGCGTTAAGGATAGCCGATTCGAGAGCGGAAAGTTCGGCAAGGCGGGAAGTTTCGTAACAAGATTCCACGTTGGCGACGGCTTTCTTCGCGGCGGCGGTGTCGGCAAGGCGTTTCGTGAAAGCGGATATTGCGGGGAGAATATCTCTGTTTACCATATCCACCATAGTGAGAGCTTCTATTCTTATGGTCTTAACGTAGTTTTCGAGCATTATTTCGTAGCGTGCTTTAAGCTCGGTTTCCGTAAAGACCTTAAAGTCGCGGAACAGGGCTACGTTCTTGTCCTTAATAAGGTAGGGCAGACATTCGGGAGTGGATTTAAGGTTAAGGAGCTTTCTGTTTTCGACGGCTTCTTTAATCCATTCGTCGTTGTAACCGTTTCCGTTAAAGATAATTCTCTTGTGTTCTATAATGGTTTTCTTAATGAGGTCGTGAAGAGCTCCCGTGAAGTCGGCTGCGTTTTCCAATTCGTCTGCGAACTCTTTAAGTTCTTTCGCGACGGCGGTGTTAAGAGTAACGTTGGCTTCGGCTATAGACATGGACGAACCTACCATACGGAACTCGAACTTGTTGCCTGTGAACGCGAACGGCGAAGTGCGGTTTCTGTCGGTGGTGTCTTTCGGGAATTTGGGAATAACGTGTACTCCTATCTTCATCTGAACTTTCTCTTTCTTACAGTAAGAAGCGTCCGTTTCGATGGCTTCCAGAATCTCGGTAAGTTCTTCGCCCAAGAACATGGATACGACTGCGGGCGGGGCTTCGTTGGCTCCGAGTCTGTGGTCGTTTCCGGCGCAGGAAGCGGATATTCTCAGTAAGTCCTGATATTCGTCCACCGCTTTAATAACTGCTACGAGAAAGAGCAAAAACTGTGCGTTGTCGTAAGGGGTTTCGCCCGGTTCAAGTAAGTTAATACCCGTGTCGGTAGATATAGACCAGTTGTTGTGCTTGCCGCTGCCGTTTACTCCCGCAAACGGTTTTTCATGAAGCAGACATGCAAGCGAATGCTTGTCCGCAACCTTTTTCATAATCTCCATGGT
>DJPE01000099.1:4287-7649 GCA_002439705.1 Christensenella sp. UBA6420 | reverse complement strand
GCTTGGCTGGTGGATATTTATTGAGTCCGAACAAAACGTTCGGACAGAAGAAAGCTGTATATTTGGAGTTATTTTCAACTAACGGATAAATAGTATTTGTAATAAAAAGGGAACGCGTCGTCGGCGGAAAGGAAATACCACGCTCCGTCGCGTATTACTATCAAAAAGTCGTCCCCTTTCACTATTCCGACGCTTATTGTATTTTTCTCCGTTTTCACGGTCGCTCCGTCGGATAAAAACCCGGTTTTTATTTTAGTCAAAAGCCCCTTTTTTCTGCGGTCTTTTATAAGAGTTCTTTTCGATTTCATTTTTTCTCCTTTAATCTTACGTTGGTTTTACGTTATGCGGCGTAGAGAGTCGGATAGCAGGCGGCTAAATATTCTACCGTTTCGTCTGCGGGCAGGGAATAGGTAGCTCCGTTCCTTATTACTATCATCATCGGTATCTTTTCTCTCTTTACCGTGTCGTCTTTGTATCTCGGCTCGAACACTGGGCATCCGTTCCAGTTTTTTAACCGTACAACTTTGTCGTAGTCGAGAATTTTCGCAAAGTATAATGCCATTTTCTTTAACTGTCTTTCTTTTATCGTTCCTTTCATTTTTTATCTCCTTCTTTCGTTCGTCGTACCTTAATTATAGTTACTTTTTTCGACGCGGTTGTCCGTTTAATCGTACAGGTATGCGGATAATTAAAATTTATTTCCATATTGAAAAAAGGCGCTTGTCGTGATATAATTTTTTTATCTGAAATCAAGGAGAACGAGCATGAAAATCATCGTTGCGGGAGCAGGAATAGGCGGATTATACGCGGCGTATCTTTTCGGGAAGAAAGGACACGGCGTGACGGTTTACGAAAAGACGGACGGGCTTGAAAATATGCGGTACGACTGGCACGACGACGCCAACCCTATCGCTATTAGAAATCTCGGAATAGAAATTCCGAAAGAGAGCTTCCCGAAATAGGACTGGACGTTCATTTCTCCTTGCGGCAACGCTCTCGGAATGACTCAGTCGGACGAAAACAGGGACTTCTCGATAGAAAGACGACCGCTTAACAAAGTTCTTTACGGAATGGCTAAGGAATATTCCGACGTGGTTTTCGGAAAGGAAATCAAATCTGCGTATATAGAAGACGGAACGGTCAGCGGAGTGATTTTCGCCGACGGCAGCGTGGAAAAATGCGACTTGGTTATAGACTCCTGCGGCGTGGACAGCCCGATAAGAAAGAGTTTGCCCGTTACTTACGGAATAGACGGAGAAGTAGGCAAGGACAGCGTTTTCGTTGCGTACAGAGCCTTTTACGACGCAGTACCCGACGCGGAAGTCAAGTACACGAACAAGGTGTATATGAAACATCTCGGCAAGCAGGGAATATCCTGGTGCATAGTCGATAACGACCCCACCAAAATTAACGTTCTCGTCGGAAGAGTGGGAGAACTTAATAAAGAAGAACTTAATCTTTCCCTTGCGGAATTAAGAAAAGATAACCCCGTTCTCGGCGAAAAGCTCGAAAGGGGCGGAATAGTTTGTAAAATCCCCGTAAGGCGTCCGCTCGACGTTATGGTAGCCGACGGATATGTGGCGATAGGCGACGCGGCGTGTATGACCGTACCCCTTATAGGCAGCGGAATAGTGACTTCTCTGTACGCGGCGAAGTACCTTTTCGAAGCGGTCGGCGACGGAAACGACTCGTCGGCGGGAAAACTGTGGGCGTATCAATATAAAGTGTACGCCGATTTCGGCGCGCAGCATTGCGGAGTCGATTACCTTAAAAATTGGCTTTTAAGGCAAAAAAATTCCACCATAGACTGGATTTTCGGTTCGGGAATAATGAGTAACCGCGACTTGCAGGAAACGAGCGTAGGAAAACTTATTAAACTTACCTTTAAGGACGTAACGGAAAAATTAAGAAAAGGTTTTTCCCGCCTGCATCTCCTTATACCTATGGCTTTAATGCTGTCGAAAGCTCAAAAAATAGTCAAAATAGCGAAAAATATCCCCGAAAAGTACGACGAGATAGCGATAGCGAAATGGGCTAACCGCCTTGACAAAGCGTGCGGGAAATAACTAAAACAAAAAGCCTAACCCGAATGCGAGAATAACTCCTATCGCAGCCACGAGAGCCATATTCAGGCGGAAAAAGGACAGGATAAGAGCTACCGCAGTGACTATCGCCGCTACGGGTACGCTGTCGGTGCAGAAGAACACCGCGGGGAAAGTCAACGCGGCAAGGACGGCGTAGGGCATATAGTAAAGGAAAGACTTAAAAAACTTGTTCTTTACCTTTTTACGGAAGAACACCATAGGTACGACCCTTGGTATAAAGGTTACGATAAACATTATAAGAGTGCAGAGAAGATAGTATTTCATTCGGTTTTCTCCGCGCTTTTTTCGTTGATTTCTTCGGTTTCTTCCGCGTCCTTAACGGGGAAAATTAACGCCGTTATCGCGGCGGACAAAACGGTAGCGATAATCGTCCTGAACCCGAAAGATATTTTGTTAAGACCGGGGATAAAGTACAGGGCGCAGGAAAGTCCCGCAGACAGAGCCACGCAGACAAAAACCGCTTTCGATTTCCTTGCGGGCGGGATAATAATCGCTATGAACATACAGTAGAGAGCCACGTTTGCGGCGATTTGGAGCGACTGCGGCAGTACCGAATTGACGAGTCCCCCCGTGAGAGTGCCGATAGTCCACCCTAAATAAGGAGTCACCGCAAGCCCTATATAATAAGGAAAAGAAAGTTTAGTCCCTTCCGCGCTTGCCACGGCGTAAATTTCGTCGGTAATGAACAAGCTCATTATTATCCTTTTTACCGTGCCGACTTCGGAATCCAACTGTTGACTAAGCGAAAGTCCCATAAGGACGTAACGGGAATTTATGACGAAAACCGTAAGGGCAATTTCGTACAAACTCGCCGACAGTATCATCATATTTAGTCCGGCAAACTGCCCCGCCGAAGTAAGATTGGTGGCGGAAATGAGAGTGGCTATCCAAACGGGAATACCGCTGTTTTCGGCGAGCAGACCGAAAGTAAACGATACGGCAAGATACGCCAAACATATCGGCGCGCCGTTTTTCAGTCCCCTTAAAAAATCGTTCCTTTTCAGTCCTTTCATAATTAACTATGGTATCACAAAAACTATAATAAACCAAACGAAAAACGCCTTTAATTATCGCAGATAACGAAATGGTTTTGCGAGAGCAGAATAAACAAGCGGTTGCTTTCCGTTTCTATGATTTTATAGATAAAGACAGGTTTCGTACTTTCTTTTCGGTGTGAAAAGAAAGTAGCAAAGAAACACACGAGCCGCAAGTTGCGAAGCTCGGCTCGACCGAGCACGCTTTCTTTTTCACAAGGAT
>DJPE01000099.1:0-4179 GCA_002439705.1 Christensenella sp. UBA6420 | reverse complement strand
GTTCCCCCTTATCCGAATTTAACGAAGCTAATCTTTCTCAACAAAACTTATTACTTGAATGAACTTTATCGTCATAAGGATAAAATACTCATTAGGGTGGGATATATAAAACCTATATACAGATAAAAACGGAATAGAACACACGCCTATTCCGCCTTAATCATTATATCCGTAACTCAAAACAAAATGTTTTGAATTTCGCTCACGGCAACGTCGTGAAATTCGCTACCGCAAAACGGTAAATTCGTTCGGCTTTGCCGAAATTCGTTCTCGTTTGGCAATTAAATCTACGAAGCGGCGTGCTATGAACGGCTACGCAGGCGCGGCTAAGGTGCGTTGATTTTTCGCGAAAACGAAACGTAGACGTACTGAGTACGTTAGGTGAAGTTTTTGCGAAAGTTGCAAAAACTATAATTTATATCCGCTTTTTGTTTTATCGACTAACGTATATTTTGAAAAATTTATTTATGTTTGTTTTTGCAACGTAAAGCAATGTGCATTAGACAAGCCTAAAAGACTATGTTGCATTTCATCTCGAAGATATCGTCTATCATTTTATGGACGAGCTTCGCTTCGGGGTTATCGGCTAAGCGGTAATGAATTTCCTTGCCGATACGTTTCGCCGAGATAATGTTTGCCTGGCGTAAAATTTTGAGATGGTGGCTGACGGCGGGCGCGCTCATATCCACAGCTTTGGCGATGTTGTTGACGCATTCTTCGCTGTGGCAAAGAAGCCAGAGTATCCTTAATCTCGTTCCGTCGCACAGGTGCGAAAAGACGTCGGCGACTTTGTCGCTTCTTTCCGCGTCGGGAACGTGCTTTAACATATCGATGTGACCGTGGTCGTGAAATATCTTTTCTTCGCTCATAAGTACCTTTATTCAACGGTTAAATAACGGTTGAAATATTATATATAAAGTATAACGCTTCGTCGGAATTTTGTCAAATCAACCGAATTACAATGTTTCGTTATCGTTTTTTTGAATGGAAAAACAAAAAGGGGAGTGATGATTATCTGAAAGTAATATTGCCGCTGTTGTTGTTAAAACTGTTCGAAACGTTGTTGATACGCCGTCCGCTTTCGTCGCCTATGCCCAATAAATAATCAGCCGATACGTCGTACAGCTTGCACAAAAAGACCATCTTGTCGTAGTCTAATTCCAACTTGCCCAATTCGTATTTTATATACGCCGTTTGTACGGTTCCCATCTGTTCGGCAACTTGTTTTTGCGTGTAGCCCGCGCTCAATCTCGCTTCCTTTAATCGCTGTCCGACTTCGACCTTCAACATAGACTCTCCTTAGGCTGAAATATAGCAAATTTAGTTATATTTGTATTGACATATAGCCAAAAAAGCTATATACTTGCAATATAGCAATAATGGCTATATTTAGATTTAAATGCGAATATCAAACAAAAAAGGAGAAGTTCGAAATGAAAAAGAAAGGATTGAATTTACTCGTGGCTACGTTTGTTTTAATCTGCTGTATTATTTGCAGTTTTGCTCTCGTAGCTTGTTCGAAAGACGAAGCGAACGGCTACGTAGGCACGTATTACGAGTACGAAAAAGGACAGAAAACCGATTTTTGGATAAAGCTCGATAAGGACGCCTGGTCGTCGAGCGACGAAGCGGGCGGTCGACTCGAAATCAACGGCGAAGAAGTCACCGCGTACGCAGACTTTTTCGGAGAAGAAGACGTTTTCTTTACCGGTACCGTTAAAGACGGCGTTCTTACCTACTCTATGATTAAGGGTATGGAGTATAAAGCGTATAAGGACGGCGCGTATAAGGACGGCTCGACGGGCGACGAAAATAACCCGAATAACCCCGACACGCCGAATAAAGAAACCTTTACGGTGACTTTTAATACCGTAGGCGGCAGCAGCGTAAGCAACGCGACGGTAAGTTCGGGCGATACCGTTGCCGCACCCGCCGACCCGACGAAAAGCGGTTACAACTTCGTCGGTTGGTATTCCGACAGTTCTTACACTAACAAATGGCAATTCACTACCCCCGTGCGTTCGAATATAACTCTTTACGCTAAGTGGGAAGCGCAGATAGCGAAATATACGGTAAGTTTCGATTCCAACGGCGGTAGCGCGGTAGCTTCCGTTCAGGTAAACGACGGCGATAAGCTGACCGCCCCGACTCAACCCGTAAGAAAAATGTACGTTTTCGACGGTTGGTATAAAGATTCGGGCTTTACGCAGGTTTGGGACTTCGATACCGATACCGTTACTAAAAATATTACGTTGTACGCTAAGTGGAAGGAAGAAGAAGTCCGTATCACTTCGGTAAACAACGCGACGATAGAAGATAACGAAATAACTATGGTTGTTTCGGAAGGCACCGACGACGTAGATATGAACGGCAAAGTCGTGCTTAATAACCCCAACGCCACCTGGAAACTCTACTACGATAAGTTGGGTCAGATGGAAATTCCTACCAAGCTCGCCACCAATAAAAACGAAACCTTAGGCGAAGGCAGTAACATTTTCTATATAGTGGTCACCAACGCTAACGGAACGCAAACGAAAAACTACGTTCTCGATATATATAAAAAATACGAAGTAAACGTAGCCGTCTACGGCTTGAACGGCACGACCCCGATAGAAACCCTGTCGGCTGTCACGCTGGAAACCATGCCCACGCCTACCGCTACGGTAACGGGCTATACCATAATAGGCTGGGACAGCACTTCCGTCGCTCCCGGCGAAACGCTCCCTAAGGACTCGCCCCGCCTTATAAAACTTACGGCGAGACTCAAAGCCAATACCTATAAAGTAACTCTCGACGGAAACGGCGGAACTCTCGACGAGACCGAATATAACGCAATATTCGATTCCGCTATTACTCTCCCCGTACCGACCAAAGAAGGGTATACCTTTATCGGTTGGTATAAAGGCGACGAAAAAATAACGAACGGCAAAGGACAAACCACCTGGACGATAGCGAAAGATACCGCCCTTACCGCAAAGTACAGAGCCAACGTGTATTCGGTGACCGCCGATAAGAATATATCCGAAGCAGGTACCGTGTCCGCAAGCGGCGACGCGGACAGCGCAGTGCTTACTTTCGACAATAACGGCAGAGCGGGAGCTACCGAAATAGATTCGCAGACCGTTACTTACTACTACGGTATGTCCGTACCCACGCCGCCCAAAGCGGACGGATATTTGTTTACGGGTTGGTATAACGAACCCGCCTGCAAGACGAGATTCGACTTTACCAAGAATATCTATTGCGATACCACCGCTTACGCGGGTTGGTACTATACGGGTACGAGTTCGACAGTCCGCTATATGTACGAGTATAGCGCGGAAATACAAGTCACTACTTCCGACGACTATCAATATATCTACTTCGCTCCCGTGACGAGCGGCACTTATTACCTTTATTATAAGAATTCCACTTCGAGTTCTACGAACGCCGCGAGAATGACCGTGTATAACAGGACGAAGAATACGAACGTAAAAAGCGAAACTTCCGTCACGAACACTTCTTATACGAGCGTTTCGTTCACGGCAAACGCAGGCGATATATATTACGTTCGCGTGGGTAAATACAGCTCTTCGAGTACGTTCAGCTGCTATCTGAAACCGTCTGCCACGACTTCGGATAAGGGATATTTCCGTACCCCCGACAACGTGGCTTCGGCAGGCTTCCAAAGCCGGGTTTCGCTCCGCGCCACCACGAATAACGGTTATACCTTTATAGGTTGGTTCAAAGGCGAAGAAAAGGTATCTTCCGACCTTAGTATGACGATTACCGCGCCGTCCGAAAACGTAGTTTACACCGCGAAATGGTATAAATTAGATTTGCAACTCAGCGATACCAAAGCGGGAAGCATAGGCGGTCTAACGAAATCCTACAAAGTAGGCGACTCTGCTACGATAACTGCAACCACGAACGCGGGATACACTTTCATAGGTTGGTGCGACGGAGAAACGAAACTAACGGACGAATTATCCTACACGTTTAATATGCCGAGCGAAAACAAGACCTATACGGCAAAATGGATACTCTGCCCTGTAACTCTTGAAAAAAATATCGAAGAAGCGGGTACGGTAAGCGGAGTGGAAGGAGCAACTAAGGTCGGAGAAGAAGTCACGATAACTGCAATCACTAACGCAGGCTATACCTGGGTAGGTTGGTACGACGGAGAAACGAAACTAACGG
>DJPE01000092.1 GCA_002439705.1 Christensenella sp. UBA6420 | reverse complement strand
ACCTCTTGAATGCCATTCAAGCGCTCTACCAGATGAGCTACACCCCCACGGCTTTTCTATAATAAATGATAAAGGGTATATTTGTCAATGTTTTTTTGCAAAAAGTCGAAACAAATTCTTTGTTGCGTTATTGCCGTTATGTGGTATACTGAATATAGAAAATTTTTATGAGGTAAAAATTATGGAAGCAAAAAAAATAGGAACGAGCGCAACCGGTATCGAAACATACGAACTGTCTAACGATTCCGGTATGAGCGTACAGATAATAACCTTCGGCGCGAGAATACATAAGCTCTTCGTCCCCGACCGCGACGGAAAAACTATAGACGTAGTGGCGGGCTTCGACGACCCCGAAGGATACCGTACCGAAAATCCCTACTTTAACGCGGTAATCGGCAGAGTAGTGAACCGTATCGGCAAAGCGCGTTTTTCGTTAAACGGAAAGACCTACGAATTGTACAAAAACGACAACGGAAACTGTCTGCACGGCGGCAAAACAGGTTTCGACAGCAGAATATGGACCTGCGAAAACTGTTCCGTCGTTAACGGCGTGCCTACGCTCGTATTGAGCTACTTCTCCCCCGACGGCGAAGAAAATTTCCCCGGGAACATGAAAGTGACAGTAACATACACGTTAAACGAAAACACGTTAGGCATCGAATACTTCGCGGAAACCGACTCCGACACCCCATGTAACCTTACCAACCATGCATATTTCAACCTTGACGGAGATTTCGAAACGGCTCGCGAACACGAAGTGTTCATAAATTCGCACCTTATGACGGAATCCGACGAAGAACTTATCGCAACGGGTAAAATTCTCGATATAAAAGACACGCCGTTCGATTTTTCCACGCCGAAAGCCATCGGTCGCGACACGGGAATAGACCATCCCCTACTTAAAATCGCCCGCAACGGATATGACTTTAACTACATCCTGGAAAAAAATAACGATAAACCCGCCGCCTACGCGTATTCTAAGAAAAGCGGAATAAAAATGACGGTGTTAACCGACAGACCCTGTCTACAACTGTACACGGGAAACTTCCTTGACGGCTCCATTCACGGCAAAAAGGATTTCGGATACCAGTCCGCTTTCTGCATGGAAACGCAAAGCTACCCCAACGCCTGCAATATAGAGTCCTTCCCTTCGATAATAATAACGAAAGACAGACCCTTGTCGACGAAAACAAAATTCACCTTCGAAATAAAGTAATTTCGAGTAAAATATAAACTTGAAAAATTCCCTGTAAAAACAAGCCCGAAACACCTTTCGGGCTTGCAAAATTCAGGGAATTTTTTTTAACGGGTATCCCGCTTATTTTTCGTTAAATTTCGTTTTAATTATAAAGTTAAGAACGTTCTTTACGCTCCGTTTTATTTCGCCGTAAGTAATTCCGCCGTTCTTATTAAGACTTTCCGTCAGCGTTCCGTCGTCCTTGTCCGCAGCGTTTTTCGCGAGCCGCTTTACCCCCGGCATAAGTACGTCCACCTGCGAGCGAACTCTATACCCGTTATCCCTTATCGCGGGAAACTCGGGAGAAGCGGTATATTGCATCCACCAGTCGGTCATAACCATTCCGTCAAAGCCCCATTCTTCGCGTAAAACCGTAGTGCACAAATCGTAATTATAGTGACTCCAGACGCCGTTGATTTTGTTGTACGAAGTCATAATGGTATTCGGCTTTGCTTCCTTAACCACTATTTCGAAACCGCGTAAATAAATTTCTCTCAATGCTCTTTCCGACACGACGGAATCGTTCCTTTGGCGGTTTACTTCCTGATTATTACACGCAAAATGTTTGGGGCAAGCCGATTTTCCGTTGCTCTGAATACCAATAACGGCATATTTTGCTATCGTGCCGCTAATTACGGGGTCTTCGGAATAGTATTCGAAATTACGCCCGCACAAGGGATTGCGATGGATATTCATACCGGGCGATAAAATTACGTCGCTACCGTAATACTTCATCTCTTCGGCAAGCAAGGAGAATAATTCTTTAACCAACTCCTTATCCCAGGTACATGCAAGAGCAGTGCCGCAAGGTAAAAGCGAACAGGTCTTTTTTATCCTTATACCCGCAGGTCCGTCGGTAGTGATTATCGGCGGAACGCCTTTATCCGTTAACGACTGCATCGTACCGCCGAAAGCTCCTGCGTTGCCTTCCACGCCGTAACCGCTGTTCATCGGTCCTTCGCCGCGGGTAAGACATTCGAGTTCTTTGTCGTTAAGAATAGATATAAATTTGTCGAGCGTAATTTTTCCGTCAGCCACGTCGGAAAGTTTGTATTCGCCGTCTGCCGACCTATTCTCGTCTTCGGGTAAATCACGCAATATTCTTTCTTTTAAGTTTGAGCTATAAATCGGCACTTGTTCGTAGCATAAGCTACCGTTTTCGTTGACCATTCGCAAATAAGCATCATCAGATTTTATCGGTAAAATCTTCTCGGTTTCCCTTAAAGCGTAGGTGTTTTCCATGAAATATTCGCCCGCTATTCCGGTACAGCGACAGCTGTCGCCGAAGTAGAATTCATACTTCCCTTTCTCCAGAACGTAAGAATGTTCGTAACCGCTCTTGCCCGAATCATCATAAGAAGCTATATACTCGGTAGCTACGGATACGGTAATCGTTTCTTCTTCGCCCGCATTAAGAACTCTGGTCTTTTCAAAACCGATAAGGACTCTGCTCGCCTTTCCGAGCTTGCCTTGCGGTTGTTTACAATATAGTTCTAATACGTAGCGTCCGCTACGATTACCTGTATTTTTTACAACAAACTTACATTCAATATTCTCGCCGTCCGCATTAAACCCGACGCACTTTACGTCAAAGTCAGTATAGCTTAATCCGTATCCGAACGGAAACAAAACTTTATCCTTAGCGAAAGTTTCGAAATACCTGTATCCGACGTAAATATCTTCGGCGTAGCAGTTCTTTTTTCTGTTGCCGAAATAAGGAGCGGACGGATAATCTTCATATTTTTCCGCTATGGTGTCAGTAAGTTTGCCGCAGGGATTGACCTTGCCCGTAAGCACGTCGCAGATAGCGTTGCCGCTTTCCATTCCGCCCTGCCACGCAAGCAAAATCGCGTTTATCTTTTTGCCATATTCTTTCATCCACGAAAAGTCGATTACGTTGCCGACGTCTAAAATTACTATGGTTTTTCTGAAAGCGAAAGTTACTTTACGGAGCATATCGTTTTCTTTATCGGTAAGATAGTAGCTGCCTTTTTTTAGTTTGTTTTCTCTGTCTTCGCCGGCGGCTCTGCCAATAACTACTACCGCAATATCGGAATTTTCCGTGGCGGCGGAAACGAAATCATCCTTTAACGGCATTTCCGGAAAAGAATACGGCCAATGCCCCCAAAAGCCTTCGTCGGCTACGTTTTTCGGTTTCTCAGCCCAACGCTTATATTCCGCCGAAACTTCTTCGTTGATTTCTACTCCGCCGTTTTTCAGCCCGTCGTATAAATTCACCTTATACGGGGCTTTTACGTCGCCACCGCTACCGTATCCGACAAAAAAGTAATCGTGTTGACATCTGCCGAACACTGATATTTTTTTATTTTTTATAGGAAGAACGCCGTCGTTTTTCAGTAAAACGCAGCCTTCCGCCGCAGCTTGTCTTATTTTTTCGCCGATGCCGTCTACGACGCATTTCCCGTCGCCCAAACCGCCGTTTAATTCCTGTGAAAGTTCTCCCGTAATAAGGCTCGCTACTTTTCGTGCTATTTTATTAAATATTCTGCCCATATTTCCTTATCTTGCCGCATATAAAAGCGGTTCTTCTTTGAACAAACCGCCCGATAAAGGGCGGTTTCGGTAGCTTCGGATACGTTTTATAATAAGAGAGTCTTGTCTTCGCCCATGCCGAGCATTCCGTCGAGAATGTATTTATTTCCGTCCTCGTCTCTTACATAGCCTTCGAGTTCTCCGTAGGTTATGTAGTAATCGATGTTTACGACCAAGGCGTGCATAATCATCGGGTTCATACCGTAGACTTTGAATTTAATGTTAACCATATCGTATTCGTCTTTTACAATCCATTCGGAATAGTTTTTGAAGTCTTTGGATTCGATGGTTCTTGTAAAAGTTACCGGGGGCAATATGCTGGTTTTGCCTTCGAGCCAGAGTATATTTTCGTTATATTTATCCTGGTCTACGGACTGGTTGCGGGTAAGGTTGAAGGCAAGGAACTTTTCTTCGCCGTTTACGTTGCATTTTCCCATAGTGGTGACCCAGTCGTAGTGAGCGCGTCTGGGATAGAAACCTCTGTGGTCGTCTACTATTGCCACGGTTTCGCCGTCGGAGAGCATTTCTTCGCCGTTGATTACGAGCCTGCCTTCCGCCTTGAAGAAGTCTTTTTGACTATACAAAGGACGCGGACGAGTGGTCGAAAAAGGTATGCTCGCCACGCAAGGCAAACTTAATCTTTTTAACGAGAATTCGTATTCTATCGTTCCTTCGCCGTAGTTTTCTTTAATGGATTTGCTTGCGGCTTTATTTTCGTTAGGTACGGTTATTAAGCATTTCCCTTCGTGTTTACCCGAAATATCGCATCTTCCGTCCTGGAAGTTGTTGACGTATTTTACGAAACTTACGGGAGTGTGCGCTTCGGAAACAGCTCCGTTTATAAGGTTAGGTGCGATTATGGTGTCTTTACTTTTAAGGTTCGTGTCCCAGCTATAAACGTTGTGCGTGCGTTTGTCGTAAAAAACGTTGAACGTCTTTCCGAATATACCCATATCGCAAACTACGGCGAGAAGGACCCCGTTTTTAAGGTGAACTTCGGTAGCCTGCCACAAAGTAAGTTTTAACCTGTTAAAGCACTGCGGCAAAGCGGTAGGATGATTAAGTTTAACAAAGTCCATTTCTTCGAATTCTTTATCGAACGTACCGAATTCGCAACTGCCGTCGGGTTTTACTATACTCTTAGGCGTAGGCACCGCACGTCTTGTTTCCGATATAAATTTGCTGTATTCTCCCATTCTACAAAACTCCTTTTTGTTTTTATTATTAACACTATTATATTAACAAAAAACGTCCCGAATTTCAAGACGCTTTTCTTTTTTTTATTGATTTTTTGTTAAATTTTAATGTTTTCTCCACGTTGCGGAACTGAACAGCGTTATTATCGGGAAAATTTCCAACCTGCCTGCAAGCATATCGAAACAGAATATAAGCTTGGAAAAAGCCGAATATCCGCCGAAATTGCCCGTAGGTCCAACCTGATCGAAACCGGGACCTATGTTGTTAATACAAGTTAGACTTGCAGAAAAATTAGCTAACAACGTGCCGTATCCGTCGATAGAAACGAGCAAAGTGGAAGTTATGAGCAATCCTACGAAAAAGACAAAAAACAGCCTTACGTTGCTAATGACGTCTTCGCTCAACGTTTCTCCTTCGAATTTCGTGGCGACTATCGTTCTCGGTTTGACGAGTTTTCTTACGCCGGCTACGCCCGATTTACTTAAAATGACGAGTCTTGCGACCTTAATTCCGCCGCCCGTGGAACCGGCGCACGCCCCTATTACCATAAGGAACATAATAATAGCCTGCGACAGAGCGGGCCACTTTTCATAGTCTGCCGTAATAAACCCGGTAGAAGTCATAACGGAACTCACCTGGAAGAACGAATATCTGACGGCTTGTCCGAAGTTACCGTACACTCTAAGGATATTTACCGCAATAATTACGGTAGCGGTAAGCATAATCCCCAAATAAACTCTCAACTCTTCGCTCTTGAACGCTTTTGCGAAATTGCCGATAAGGATAAGGTAATAAACGTTAAAACTAACGCCGAAAAGCATCATAAACACTGCGATTACCATTTCTATATACACGCTGTCATACGCTGCGATACTGCTGTTTCTTACCGAAAATCCGCCCGTTCCTGCCGTGGCGAAAGCGTTGACGAAGCTGTCAAACACCGACATTTTTCCGCAGAGCAAGCATACGACTTCCACCATAGTCATCACTATATAAATTGCGTAAAGGATACGCGCGGTGACACGCATTTTCGAGACGAGTTTTCCCACGGTAGGTCCGGTAGACTCCGCACGGAAAACGTGCATGCTGCCGGCGTTGTCGTCGGGAAGAATGGCAAGGACGAATACGAGAACTCCCATACCGCCCACCCAATGGGTAAACGAACGCCAAAAAAGTATGCTTTTAGGTAAAGATTCGATTTCCGAAAGAATACTCGCTCCCGTCGTAGTAAAACCGGACACCGTCTCGAACAAAGCGTCGATATAGTTAGGTATTGCCTTACTGATAACGAACGGTAACGCCCCTACAAGCGACATAATTACCCAGGAAAACGATACGAGAACGAACCCTTCTCTTGCGTAAATAGACGCGTCTTTCGGCTTAAAAATAAACGACGGTATCCCCGCAGCCAGCAGGCAGGCTATGGGAATAACGTACGCTAAATAAATATCTTCTCCGTACGCAAGACTCAGTATTAACGGAACGCACAGAAGCGCCGCTTCCAGCACCAGAATTTTGCCTAATACGTTGAAAACTAACTTATAATTCATACCGATACTATTTGATTAACCTGTTTAAGTCGGTTACGTTTTTATCCGTAGTGACTATGAGTACGGAATCTCCTTCCGCAATATAACTGTCGCCCGTAGGTAAAATGTACTCTTTATTCCTTACTATTCCGTTTACGAGATAGTTATTTTTTATCTTCAGGTCTTTAAGCGGAATATTCAGGAATTTGCAGTCGGCGGTAGCGATAAATTCCAACGCTTCCACCTTGTCTAAGATATTGTAAAGGCGGTTAATACTGCCGTCGCTCCCTTCTCTGTGACTTCTGATAAACCGCAAAATTCTGTTGGCTATTACGTTTCTCGGCGAAACTACGGTATCTAAGCCTAAATTTCTTACCATCTGAGCGACCGTCGCTCTGTCTACTTTCGACACGACTTTCGCTACCTTTTTGGAAGCGGCGTAAAGAGCTATTATTACGTTCTCTTCGTCCATACCGGTAAGGGCTACGCAGGCGTCGCATTTCGCTATGCCTTCTTCGCTAAGTACGTCCTGGTCGGTTCCGTCGCCACATAAAATAGTCGCTTCGGGCAGTTTTTCGCTCAGCTCGCGGCAACGCTCTTCGTCTATGTCTATTATGGTTACGTTCACGCGGGATTCGATAAGGTTTTTCGCAAGATAATACGCTATCTTGCCACCGCCTACGATAAAGACCGATTTAGCCCGTCTTTTGTACATCTGCATGTCCTTACTGAACGCGGCTATCTCCTGTTCGGTAGCGGTGATATGAATTCTGTCCCCTTCTTTTATTACGAAATCGCCGCGCGGAATAAAGACTTTTCCGTCGCGTTCCACCATACTGAACAGCAATTTGACTTCGTATTCTTTTATTATGTCGACTACGCTTTTATCTATAATAGGGTTGCCCTTTTTTATAAACAGCTCTATCATGACCACGCTTCCGTCGGCGAAAGTTTCTATATTGACGGCGGACGGAAATTTAAGTATCTGCGCTATTTCTTCCGCGGTACGAAGTTCCGGATTAAAAGGCATGTCGATACTGAATTCCTTGCTCATATAGTCTTCTTCGGAATAAAATTCCGGATCGCGGACTCTCGCTATGGAATACTTTGCGCCCATCTTTTTAGCGAGCATACAGCTTAATATATTCAGTTCGTCACGGGACGTACAAGCGATAAAAAAGTCGGCTTTACTTACTTCGGCTTCTTCCAGTATGTTCCTGTCGCAACCGCCGCCGGCAATACCCCTTATATCGTATTTATTTACGAGACTTTCTACCTTTTCGTCGTCAATATCCACGATGATTACGTCGTGTTTTTCTTTTGATAACTTTTCTATAAGCGTCGTGCCTACTTTGCCGGCGCCAACAATAACTAATCTCATCGTTCCTCCGAAAAATATATTACCATACTTTTCCTAAAAGTCAACTCTTTCGCATATCGTTCGCCACGCAACGCTTTACGCCGCAAAAAGCCGAACTTATATGTTTTTGCGTTCCGCTCAATGTGAAAACGCCCTTATTATTATAGCCAAAAGGGAATTTTCGTTATAATTTATCGGCTCTTCGTTCGGGAAAAATACTACCATACGGTAAATATACGCAGCTAAAAACACAACGCACAAAACTAAATATATTCCTGTAATAACTTTACTTTTTTTGAGTTTCGGTTTAATTCCACACAAAATTACGCACGCGGCAATAATCGCCGCCGCTAAAAAAGCAGGGTGGAAATAAAAAGCCTTCGCTATATCGCCGCTAAACAAACTTATCCACGCTCTCGTCATTCCGCATCCGGGGCAAGGAATGCCGAAAATAAGGTAAACCGGACACGCCGAACCCAAAAACTCAGTCGTAAGCACGCAGTATAACGCAAAAAGGATAAGCCATATAATAAGACTTATTCCCTCTCCCTTTTTGGTTTCTATACCGTTATTGTTCGGTAATTCCGTGTTCTTCCGCATCCACAATACTGTTTATATCGTTCTGCATAAGAGCGGTGGACACTATCCCGAACCCGAACAGCGACAGCACTAGATACGCTACCGAATTGTCGCCTATCTTGACTCCGCGGATTTCTCCGAGCAAAGCCAGTCTCTTTCCTTCTGCGTACCACCAATACAAACCGTAAATGCCGCAGGTAACCAAATTCAGCAAAAACGCAGTAATCCCGCTGCTGCAATGTCCGTCGCTTCTGTCGGCAAGAGCTCCTTCTATCTCGTTGGTTACGGTAATAAACCAATATATTCCGTAAATGCCGCAAGTCACTATGGACAATAATATTACTTCCATTATGCTTCTCTTTTTCATTTTTTCTCTCCTTTTTATACGTTATGAAAAACTATCTTATAAAATTCGTCTTGTCTTTCGTTTCGGTCGCGGGTACGGGTATTCCCGACTTTTTCCCCGAGTCGATACATTTAAGAAGCCACGCCATGTTCTTCCCTACGTTACGCATGGTCTGCATCCCTTCAAGGTCTTTTACGACTTCTTCGGGGGTGTTGCCGTGGACCATATTCCAATAAGTGGACGACACGACGGGCATTTCTTTTATGCCGCAATACTTTGCTATCGCGTCGAGAGAAGCGGTCGTTCCCGCGCGTCGAGCCGAAGCTATCACGGCGGCGGGTTTATGGCTGAAATTTTCTCCCGCGGAATAAAACATTCTGTCCAGGACGCTCAGTATTCTGCCCGACGGATGGGCGTAATAGACGGGCGTACCGAATACGAAACCGTCTGCAGACTTAGCTTTTTCCGTCCACTCGTTTACCATATCGTCGTCGAACACGCACTTATTTTTGCCCCTGCATCCGCCGCAGCCTATGCAGTCGCGTACGGGATTAGCCCCTACCTGTAAAATTTCGGTTTCTATCCCTTCGGAATTCAACGTTTTCGCAACTTCGCTTAAAGCCGTAAACGTGCAACCGTTCTTTCTCGGACTTCCGTTAATAAGCAATACTTTCATTTTTTCACCCGAAAAATTAATCTATTCTTTCGATATTTTCGCCGTTACCCCAAAGTTTTTCGAGATTGTAAAAGTCACGGGTAGCGTCGTTAAAGACGTGTACTATTACCGATCCGTAGTCGAGAACAACCCATCTCGCTTCGCGTACGCCGTCGCGGCGATATGCCGTGAGTCCTTTTTCTTCTCCCTTTTCGTCGAGAAAATCGACGAGAGCTTTTACCTGCGTGGTGCTTCTGCCGGTGGCGATTACGAAAAAGTCGGTCACGGAAGACTGCTTTTCCACGTCGATTACCGTTATATCCACCGCTTTCTTTTCCTGCAAAAGCGACACGACCAAATCTTTTATTTCTTTCGATTCCATAAGTTGTTTCTCCTTGTTGTTTGCTATTCGTTACGGGGCGTTACAAAAGGACTTAGATTCGTACCTTTTTGAATTTAACCGCCGAATCTCGTTATTTATTGTAATATTCCGCGCACTCTTTCGTCAAGGGATAAATTTCTCCGCCTTTTTCCAAAAGGTGCGTATAAGTTGCGTTCACGCAGGCTACGAAACCTTTTTCGAAGTCTTCGTCCATAATTGCCCGAAGTTTCTCCACACCGTCGAAATTCCTGTTCGGTTCCAACATATCCGCGCTGAAAGTTAATTTTTGCAGTTTGGTCATATCGGGTTTGCCCGAAGTGTGGTATCTTATCGCGCTCAATATCCTTTCGTCGGTTACGCCGTAATAATCCCTCGCCCTTTCAGCCCCCGTAAACTGATGTACGACCGGCGCGGGTACTCCGTCCATCTCTGCTTTAATATGCTTCGCGCAGTCGTGTAAGATACACGCTAAAAATACTTCTTCGTAAGTAAGTTTGTTTTCTCCCGCGAAGTTCTCTCCGTATATGGCCGTAGACGAGCAGTGAATAAACGTCCTTTCGGGAATATCGGCTTTCAGCTTTTCTATTATAGAACCGAACTTTCTGTACAGCCCGTGTTCATCGATAATATTCCGTACTTCGTCGGATATATCGTCAGACTCCAAACCTAATTCTACGGTAGCCTTAACGACGGAACTGGATACCCGTTTCCCTACATACGGGATTTTTACCACTTTCGCTTCGTAAGTATCTACGAGCGATTTTACGTCGGTATCGAAGTCGCCGCAACCGCTCCGTTCCACCACGGCGAGCGTAGCCGTATCGGCGATTTTTTGCGGGTTTATCCAACTGTGAAAGTTCTTGACGCTGTCGCCGCCCATAATAAAATAAAATTCGTCCGACGGATATTTTTCTTTCAGAACAGGTAACGTAACGGACGTAGGGTTGACTTTCCCCCGTTCTTTTTCTATATCGTCGATAATTACGTAAGGTAGGTCGCTTACGCCGGCTTTTACCATTTCTCTCCTTACTTCGTACGGACTGCAAAGATGGTCTTTATGCGGCGGCAAAAAGCTCGGCACGACTACCACTCTGTCAAGCGACAGACTTTTCTGAGCGTTTACGATAATGCTTTTGTGTTCTTTATGGAAAGGGTCGAACGCTCCCCCGAATATTGCTGTTTTCATAGTTATATGATACCACCTTTTTTACTCACTTACAAGTTTATATTCCTTTCTTTGCGGCAAAAATAGTATAAACTATGAAAAAAACCGATAAAATTATTATCTCCGTAAATATTTTCTTGATTATATTCGCAATATCCTACGTCGCCGCAAAAAACGTAGCGTCGGCGGCGATAATAGCCTTTCTTCTAACCGTAACTATCTGCGTATCCTTTCTTAAAATAGCTAACCGCTATAAAAAAACGAAAAAAATCTCCTTAAGCAAAACCGAAGACGGATTATCCTTTATCGGAATCTCGGCTCAGACCGAACTTTTTATTTCCGCCCTGCCACCCGAAACCGCAAAGAAAATAAACGATTTTTGTTTTTCTTACGACGAAAACGGCAAAAAAATAATAGTTTTCCCGAACTACAAATTCTTTCCCACGTCAAAAGACGATATAGCCAAATTTTTCCGAACCTGCAAAGATAACGGCGTAAACGACTGCGTGGTTTTAAGCCGTCAGAACACGCGCGAATTACTCCTTTTCGCCCGCGGTTTGCCCCTTAATTTCAAATTTTTACCGACGAAAGTCGTCCGCGATTTTTTGGTAAGCCGCAATTTAACGGACAGGTTTGTCCTACCCGAAAAGCCGAAAGTAAAGACGAAAAAAAAGTTCTCGAAACAGTTTTTCCGAGAACTTATTAACGGTATAATATCGAAAGATAAAGCGAAATATTTTCTTATTTCGGGCGTGGGACTCGTGTTCGGGTGCCTTTTCACTCCGCTGAAAATTTATTACCTTGTTTTTGCGGTAATTACCTTATCCCTTTCGATAATCTGCTATATTAAGGGCGAAAGCTATTAAAGAATATGTTTTACGTCCTTGCGGGAGCTGCGTCTGTATAAGACTATTTTGTTCCCTACGCAGCTTACGGGGTCGGCAGACAAGTCTTCGCAAAGTTCGTCGAGTATTTCTCTCGCGGTAAAATCGCAGTTTTTCAATACGGATATTTTTATAAGTTCGCGGGCTTCCAACGCGTCGTTTATTTCTTTGGTAATAACGCCGTCGAGAGCGTTCTTTCCCACCTGAAAAATCGGGGTGAGAGTTTGTCCTTTTCCGCTTAAAAGTTTTCTCGTTTTGCTGTCTAACATAATATTTTCTCCTTAGTCCATAAATTCAAATTCAAGGTCGAGTACGCACACGGTGTCGCCGTCTTTTGCACCCATTTTTCTTAAATCGTCGATAATACCCCTTTCTCTCATACGCTTCTGGAACCAACTGAAACTTTCGTTGTCGTCAAGGAACGCCGAGCGGGCAAG
Organism: Christensenella sp. UBA6420; assembly: GCA_002439705.1. Lineage (GTDB taxonomy): Bacteria > Bacillota > Clostridia > Christensenellales > DTU072 > CAG-1782. Next base: position 12,787 of record DJPE01000092.1, on the reverse strand, counting down.
TTCTTCCACGAAACCGCCCGTGACGTAATAAATGCCGTCTTTCTTTTCGATAGAGTAAGCATTCTTGTCCGCCGATTCGTAAACGTGTTTCTCAAATTCGATAGGAGCAAGCGGCGGGAGTAAAGAAAGTTCCTTTGCGATAGCGTCGACGAGTTCTTGCACTCCTTCCGTCGTAGCCGCGCTTATTTTATACACCTTTTTACCCGTATATTCGGCTAATTCGTTGAGTTTTTCTTCGTTTTCCATTAAGTCGGCTTTGTTTGCGGCAATTATTTCGGGCAGAGCGTAAAGTTTTTCGGAATAGTTCTTAAGTTCCTTTCTGATAGCCTTGTAGTCTTCTACGGGGTCTCTGTCTTCGCTTCCGCTTATGTCCACGACGTGAACTATAAGCCGTACTCTTTCTATATGGCGTAAAAAATCGTGTCCTAACCCCAATCCGTCGGCAGCTCCTTCGATAAGTCCGGGTATGTCTGCCACCACGAAACTGTCGTTGTAGTGCTTGACTACGCCGAGATTAGGAGAAAGTGTTGTGAAATGATAGTTGGCTATTTTCGGTCTTGCCGCGCTTATTACGCTTAAAAGCGTGCTTTTACCTACGTTCGGAAAACCGACTAAACCTACGTCGGCTATGGTCTTTAATTCCAGCTTTAATTTTCTTTCCACGGTCTTTTCGCCGTTTTCGCTGAAAGACGGGGCTCTTCTTGTGGGGGTACAGAAACGAGCGTTGCCCCTGCCTCCTCTGCCGCCCCGGAATATAAGTATCTTTTCGCCGTAATTAAAGACGTCGGCGAGTATTCCGTCGCTGTCCGCGTCCTTAATTACCGTGCCTCTCGGCACTTTGATTACTATATCTTCGCCTTTCGTTCCCGACTTGTTGCCGCCGCTTCCGTTGGCTCCGTTCTGTGCGCGGAAATGCTGATTATATCGAAAATCGATAAGTGTGTTCAGTCCTTCGTCGGCTTCGAAATAAATATTTCCGCCCCTGCCGCCGTCGCCGCCGTCGGGACCGCCTTTCGCGACGTACTTTTCTCTGTGGAAACTTACCGCGCCGTTACCGCCGTTGCCGGCTTTGCAATAAATAGTGACGGTGTCTAAAAACATAATTTACCTCTCTTTCTTATAGTATTTGCAATTTTCTCTCAACGTACAATTTTCGCAGTCGGGGCGTCTGCTGTGACAAACGTACCGCCCGTGGAATATCATATAATGGTGAAGGCTGTTCCAACATTCCGGCGGAAAAGTATTCTTAATATCCTTTTCCACGTCGAAAGGAGTCTTTCCGTCCGATATTCCCAGCCTGTGCGCCACCCTGAAAACGTGCGTGTCCACGGGTACAGACGGTATCCCGAACGCCACCGCGCTCACTACGCTCGCTGTCTTCCTGCCTACTCCGGGCAGAGTCGTCAGCGTATCGAAATCCCTCGGCACTTCGCCGCCGTACTTTTCTACTATTTCCTTACTCATTGCGATAATGTTTTTCGCTTTGTTGTTGAAAAAGCCGCAACTTTTTATGTAAGGAATAAGCTCTTCTTCGGTAAGACGTGCGTACTTTTCGGGCGTATCGAGTACCTTGAACATTTTTTCGGTGACTTTGTTTACTCTCGCGTCGGTACATTGAGCAGACAAAATTACCGCCACAAGCAACTGAAACGGCGTATTGTACGACAATTCGCACTCGGCTTGCGGGTGCGCTGTCGAAAGTTTTTTATATATATTCTCCGCTTCTTTCGTAGTCATTTCCTTTTACGTCTTAGGTTTGATTGCGTTTATTATTTTTTTTATTATTTCGGGGCATTTGATACAAATTATTTTCATACATTCTCCTGTCTGTTTCGGAGCATTATATGAAAAAATTTTTTATTTCGTTACCCCTTTGAGTTTTCTTATCGTAAGCGACGGATCAGCCGACTTATATACGCTGCTGCCCGCTACTATTACGGTAGCTCCCGCGTCGGTCACTTCCCCGACGTTGTTTTCTCCGATGCCTCCGTCAGCTTCGACGGGAATATCTATCCCCATATCGTCGAGAATACTCTTGACTTCCCTTATTCTGTCGATGCAACGAGGTATAAGGCTCTGTCCGCCCTTACCTGCGTAAACCGTCATTATCATAACTACGTCGCATTCCGAAAACAAATCTTTATACGGTTCGATAGGCACGTCGGGATTAAAGACTAATCCGCATTTTTTGCCCTTAGCTCTGATTTTTGCCAGCGTACCTTTCGCGTCCTTACTTGCGTCGGGGTGGAAAGTAATAATATCGCTCCCCGCGTCGGCGAACTTTTCGACGTACTTTTCCGGTTCGGTAATCATAAGGTGAACGTCGAGAGTCTTGTCGGTAATCTTCCTTAACGCCGCTATCATCGGCATACCGAAAGTAATGTTGTTGACGTAGACTCCGTCCATAACGTCGCAATGAACGTAATCGCCGCCCCATTCTTCGAGCTGTTTTACGCTGTGTCCCATGTTTGCGAAATCGCCGCTTAAAATTGACGGCGCAACTATTATCTCACGTTTAGTCATATTTCTTTTTCCAACTCTCCTTTAACGCTTTATATAAAGTGACGTATCTTAAATAACGGGCTTCGTTAAGTTTTTTTTCTTCGACCGCCTTTTTCACCGCACACCCCGGTTCGTTCGTGTGCGTGCAGTTATTATACCGACACTCGTTCTGATACGCAAGGAACTCGTCGTAATAATAAACGAGTTCTTCCGCCTTGATGTCGATATGTTCCGACACGGAAAAACCGCAGGTATCTGCGACTTCTCCCCCCGCTACGTCGTAAATTTCTACGTGACGGGTAGTGTTCTTTCCCCTTGCTATCTTCTTACTGAGTTCCCCTACTTCGAGATTGTTCTTTCCGAGCGCGTTAATTAAAGAACTTTTCCCTACCGCGCTTTGCCCCGCAAAACACACGAGTTTTCCTTTAATAAACTCTTTCAGTTCTTCTATCCCTTCGTTATTCCTCGCCGAAACGCGGAAGGTAATAAAGTCCTCTTCGTACGGTGCAAGGAACTTTTCCTGCGTAGCTTTATCGACAAGGTCGCATTTATTAAGTAACACGACGGGCGTAATCGACTGATGATGGCAGTTAAGAATAAGTTTTTCCACGCATATCCAGTCGGGTTCGGGTACGGGCGCGACGGTAATAATAAGGGCGTCGATATTGGCTACGTACGGGCGGATAAGTTCGTTCTTTCTGTCGTAAATTTTGGTTATTATCCCGTCGTCTACTTCGCAATAATCGCCTACGAAAACGTCGCGGGCGCGTTTAGCCGTGCCGCGTATTATGCAGTCGACGTATTTTTGTCCGTCGATTTTTACGTCGAATTTCCCTCCGACCGCCTTAACTATCTGCCCTTTTATTTCGTTCCTCCATGTACTTGTTGCGTAACTGTCCGCAAGCTCCTTCTATATCGTTGCCCATCGACCTACGCAAAGTATTGCTTATTCCGAGTTGAGTTAAGGTATCCGAAAATTGCTTTACGGAATCCTTATTGGCACCTTTAAGGTTTCTTTCCTTTACGGGGTTTAACCTTATTAAATTGACGTGACACTGCATCGAACGTAACAGTTCCGCCAACTTTTCCGCGTCGCGGACGGAACAGTTTTCTCCTTCTATGAGAGAATACTCGAATATCACCCTTCTGCCCGTCTTTTTAAGATAATACTTCGCCGCTTCTATTACGCTCGCCACGTTATATTTATTGTTAATCGGCATTATTTCCGAACGGCGTTTGTCGTACGGCGAATGTAAGGATATGGTAAGAGTAACGGTAAGTCCGCTGTCTGCAAGCTCAATTATCTTTTCGCAAAGTCCGCAGGTCGATAAAGAAACGTTCCTTAAAGACATATTAAGACCTTTTTCCGCCGACAACAGCCGTAAGAACTTAGTCACGTTGTCGTAATTGTCGAGCGGCTCTCCGCTGCCCATAAGGACTACGTTTGTTATAGCTCTCTTTTTAAGAGTTCCGCCGTGCCGAACGTTGGCAGCAAGGACTTCGCCCAGAATTTCTCCCGCGGTAAGATTACGGACGAGTCCGTTAAGAGTGGACGCGCAGAATTTACAACCCATTCTGCACCCTACCTGCGTGGACACGCAAAGAGTGTTTCCGTACGAGTGCGGCATAAACACCCCTTCGACTATATTTCCGTCGTTAAGTTTGTAAAGATACTTTTCCGTGCCGTCTTTACCGACGTACGCTTCTATGATTTCCACGCTCCTGTCGAAAAACTTTTCGGAAAGTTTGTTTTTTAGCTCCTTAGGAACGTTCATCTCGTCGTAACTTTTCATAAGTTGCGCCGCGGTAAAAATCTGCTCCGCCCGAAACGTCGGATACCCCCATTCCTTTACGAAGGAATAATCTTTAATATCGAGTTCCTGCAAACTTATTTTTTCGCAAGGTGACATAAATAGAATCCCTCCATACCCTTTCCGTCGGGCAAAAACTGTATCTCGCCGTCGTTGTCGTACGGCAATTCGATTTTCTGCTTGACGAAATCTTCGTGACTTTCCAGAAACTTTCTTATAACTTTCCCGTTTTCCATATCGAACACGGTACAGGTGGAATACACCAACAAGCCGCCTTTTCTGACATAACGACTCACGTTGTCGATAATCTTCGACTGCAACTCGCTTAACGCCACTATATCTTCGTAAGTACGGTTAAAAACGACGTCTTTTCTTCTCGTCAAAACCCCTAAACCGCTGCACGGCACGTCCGCAAACACCACGTCGAACTTCTCTTTGTAGTCGCCGTTATATTCCGTCGCGTCCTGCAAAACGGTAGTTAAACTTACTTTCATTCTCTTAGCGTAAGCCTTAATAAGTTCTAATCTGTGCGGATATATGTCGCAACTCACTACGTCAAGCCCTTTCATCGCAAGGTATACGCTTTTTCCGCCCGGCGCGGCGCACGCGTCGAGAACACTTCCTTTACCGAACTTTCTTGCCACGCTTTCGGCAGCCAAAGACGACGGATAGGACATAATGGTAATTTTACCTAAATAGTTAAGGTAGGATATTTCTTTATTGTTGTTGACAAAATACCCCGTAAGGGTTTTTTCGGCGTTCCTGTCGGCGGCGAAAATCTCTTTTTCGTCGGTAAAAACGTTCTTTGCGATATGTATTTTCGGGCTTTCCCTTACCGAGATTATCCTTTCGTAATCGTCGGGATAATCTTTACGGAACATACCTACGAGAAAAGACGGAAGATTATATTTTACTTCAAGATACCTTTTGTCGCTCTTTTTCGGATACTCGTATTCCTTTCTCGAAATTTTGGAAAGAACGGCGTAGCAAAACTTTTTTACTCCGCTTTTGCCCGCTTCGTCAAGTATCTCGCCCGTTTCGTTAAGCACTACGTTAAGCGGCGTATCCATATATATAAGGGAATACGCCCCCGCGAGAAGCAAAGGTTTTATAACGGGTTTTACGCTGTCGGCGAGCGAATCCACGATATAATTAAGTTCGTAATGCTTATCGAGTACGCCGTATACTATTTTTGCCGTGCGTTTACTCGTGACGGATTTCATTTCTTCGTTGGCAAACGCTCCGTCGCGATAAATACGCAGCAGTATATTATAGCTGTCCTGTAAAGAACGGTTATTCACTTATTTTACTCCCCACCGTCAGTTTCTTTCCGAGAAGGTACGCCTTAGCGTCCATTTCTTTGCCGTTTTCGGGTTTTATTCTCAAAATTTCCACGCTGCCGTCGGCACACCCTATAATAAGTCCTTTTTTGTTGTCGGCGAAAAGAATTTCTCCCGCCGCGCCGCAAAAATCGGTTTTTTTCGCTTTAAGAACCTTAATTACTCCGTGTTCGCAACTAAAATACGCTCCCGGCCACGGATTCATTCCGCGAATGAAATTCACGACTTCTTCCGCTTTTTTATCGAAACTTAATTTGCCGTCTTCTTTCCGTAACATTCTGCAATGGGTAGCCTTGCTTTCGTCCTGTTTTTTATATTCGGCAGTTCCGTCTTCTATTTTATCGAGAGCTTCTACTACGAGTCTTGCTCCGAGTACGGCGAGTTTTTCCAACGCTTCTTCGCTGTTTTCGTCGGTTAACGTAACTTTATCGGCTAAAATCATATCGCCCGTGTCGATACCTAATTCGGTCTGCATAATTGTTACGCCGAGTTCTTTTTTGCCGTCGATTATCGCCCATTGTACGGGGGAAGAACCCCTGTATTCGGGAAGTAACGACGCGTGAACGTTAATTATTCCTTTCGGGCAGATATCGAGAATATTCTGTCTTAAAATCTGTCCGTACGCCGCAGTGACCATAATATCGGCGTTATAAGAGCGTAAAATTTCTTCCCCTTCTCTGCTCACGTTATCGAACTGATGCACGGGGATACCGTTATCGAGAGCGTATTGCTTTACGGGACTGAAAGTTATTTTCTTGTTACGACCGTTTATTCTGTCGGGTTGCGTGACGACAGCCGCCACTTCGTGACGGGAATTATTTATGCTTTCGAGACTTTTTTCCGCAAAAGCGGGCGTTCCTAAAAATATTACTCTCACTTCTTCGCTCCGTCGTAGTTTTTCGTGTAGAAAAGTATTCCGTCGAGATGGTCGAGCTCGTGACAGACAGCTCTTGCCGGAAGGTCGTTCACCGTCTTTTCAAACTCGTTTCCGTTCCTGTCTAAAGCTCTCACGGTGACCGTTTTCGGTCTTAATACTCTGCAATTTTTGCTCGAATCGACGCTAAGGCACCCTTCTTCTCCGAGCTGTTCTCCGCTGAAATCTATAATTTGCGGATTGATGAGTTCGAGATAAACGTCGTCGGCTTCCACCACCGCGATTCTCCGTAAAATTCCCACCTGCGGCGCAGCCAGACCTACGCCGTCGGCGTCGCGCATCGTTTCTCTCATATCGTCGAGTAACGTGCCTAATCTGTCGTCGAACTTCTCGACGGGTCTGCAAACTTTGGTAAGGACGGATTCTCCGTCCTGAAAAATTCTTCTTAACGCCATTTTTACTCTCCTTTATCTCATTTGCGTGGGGTTTATCTCAACGAAACTTACCACGCCTTTTTTATTAACTTCGTCGGCTTTCTTGTATATTATCGGCACGACGTCTTTTTCTTCTTCGCTCTTTATCCATGCCACTATCTGAAAACGATATTCTTTGTTTATTCTCGATATGGGCGCGCGCATAGCCTGCAAGCGGAATATCCCCGTGTGATTTTTCCTTTCCGCGCTTATTGCGTTATAACACGCTCTCGCAGAACTTAAAGCCTTTTCTTCGTCTTCCGATTTTACGAGTATTCTCGCTATCTTTGAAAACGGCGGAAAAGAAGTCGCTTCTCTTACGCTCGCTTCCTTTTCGTAAAAGCCGACGTAATCGTAGTTTTCCGCAAAACGAAAAACGTAATGATGCGGATTATAGGTCTGAATTACCACTTTACCCGGTTTATCCGCTCTGCCCGCTCTGCCCGCTACCTGCGTAATAAGCTGAAAGGTATTTTCGTTGCTGCGGTAGTCGGAATAGTAAAGACTTAAATCGGCGTCGAGCACTCCTACGAGCGTGACGTCCTTAAAGTCGTGACCCTTTACTATCATCTGCGTGCCTACGAGAACCTGCGCCTGTTTTTCCCTGAACGCCTGTAATATTTTCGCCGCTCCGTCTTTACCCGACGAAGTGTCGTTATCCAACCGCAAAACTTTCGTTTCGGGAAAAATTTTGTTTATCTCCGCCACCACGGTTTCCGTTCCTATCCGTCCCAACGAAAGGCGTTCGTTTCCGCATTCGGGACAGCGGGAAATCATATAGTACTGTTTTCCGCAGTAGTGGCATTTAAGGCGGTTATCTTCCTTATGGTAAGTTAAACTCACTTCGCAGTCGGTGCATTTAGGCACGTATCCGCACACCTTGCACCTTATGAAGGAAGAAAATCCCCGTCGGTTGATAAAAATCATGGCTTGTTCGCCTTTTTTTATCGTTTCGTCAAGGTCGGATAACAGCCTGCGGGAAAAAATTCCGTTATTGCCCGCTCTTATCTCTTTCCGCATGTCAACTACTTCCATATCGGGCAAAGGGAAATTATTGGCTCTTTTATTTAACGTAACTAAATTTATGAGTCCGTCTTTCGCTTCCTTATAGGTGTTAAGAGACGGCGTCGCACTGCCTAAAATAAGTTTCGCGCCGTTATATTTAGCTCTGAATTCCGCCACGTCACGGGTAAAGTATCTCGGATTAGACTCGCTTACGTAGCTTCCGTCGTGCTCTTCGTCTATAATTATTACTCCGATGTTTTTTAGCGGAGCGAATATAGCCGACCTTGCGCCCAAAGCTACTTTTGCTTCTCCCGTAAGGAGTCTTAACCACTCGTCGAACCTTTCTCCGTCGCTCATTCCGCTGTGAATAAGTCCCACGTTATCGCCGAACCTTGCCCTGAAAAGACCGAGCATTTGCGGCGTAAGGCTTATTTCGGGTACGAGCATAATTGCCGTTTTGTTTTCTTTAAGAGCGTCGGCAATAAGGCGCATATATATTTCCGTCTTACCGCTGCCGGTAACGCCGTGCACGAGCGTAGTACCCGTGGACTTTTCCAAAAAGTCGATAGCTTTTTGCTGTTCTTCGGTAAAGACTACCGTCTTATTTTGCAGGACGAACCCTTCGTATGGTGTTCTTCTCACCGCGATTTCTTCTCTTACGGCTATCCCTTTATCTATAAGTCCTTTAACTGCTGACGCTCCGAATTCTTCCGTAAGGTCGGTATAATATCCGCCCCCCGAAGATAGTCTTTCGAGCAGAGCGAGCTGTTTTACCGCGCTCTTTTTTATAAGGGGTCTCGCAATATCCGCGTCCACGTCGAGCCTTAGATACCCTTTCGTTTTCGTCCGTATTCCGTCGCCCCTTAACTTACTCGGTACGCACAGGCGTAAACCGTCTATAAGGCGTAAATTCTTTTCGTTTTTTAAGTACTTGACGAGCGGAATAAGGTCGGAACTAATCGCCGTGAAATCGTCGAGAGCGCAGATTATATCTTTGGTCTTAACCGTAGTGGAATCTTTTTTTCCGATAATAAACCCTTCGGTGGTTCTGTTGCCGAAGGGAACTTTTACTCTTGCGCCGACTTCGTATTCCTTATCCGAAGAATAATCGAATACTTTGTCTACTTCGCCGTTGCTTATATCTACGATGACTTCGTATATCATACGGAAAGTATCCCGTCCAGAATACAATGGGCAAGGACTCGTTTGTCCATAATAGGCAAACTTTCCATCCGCCCGTCGGCGTAAATAATCGTAGCGATATTCGTATCCACGCCGAACCCCGCCCCTTCCTGTTTAAGGTCGTTGGCGACTATCATATCGGCGTTCTTTTTAATTAGTTTTTCGCTGGCGTTAGTCAACAAGTCGGTGGTTTCCGCCGCGAACGCAACCAGAATCCTGTTCCCTTTCCGTTCTCCGATAGCTTTCGCTATATCGGGGTTCTTGACTAATTTAAGGGTGAGCGTATCGGACTTAATCTTATTGTCGTATACCTTTTCGGGGCGATAATCGGCAGGCGCGGCGGCTTTTATTATTACGTCGCATCTACTTAGATTATTAAGGCAGGCTTCGTACATATCCGAAGTTGACTTTACCTTTATTATTTCGCAACCGTCGGGGTCGGGTACGCTCGTGTTGCCGCGGACGAAAATTACTTTTCCGCCCCGTTCGGTAACCGCGTCGGCTAACGCGACTCCCATCTTGCCCGAAGAATAATTGCTTATAAAACGCACTCCGTCTATGTCTTCCACCGTAGCTCCCGCCGTGATAAGAACGGTCTTATCCCTGAAATCGCTCTGTGGGGTAAGAATTTCGTCCACCTTATCGGCTATCGTCACGGCTTCCGCCATTCTGCCCTTACCTACGTCGCCGCACGCCAAGAAGCCCGTTTCCGAATCCAGAAAAAGGTTGCCTTTGCTTTTAAGAAATTCCATATTCCTTAAATTAGCTTCGTTTTCGTACATTTTCGTGTTCATTGCGGGGCAAATAAGCACGGGCTTGAAAAATGCGGCGTAAGTAGTCGTCAGCATATCGTCGCAAATCCCGTTACTGAACTTCGCTATGACGTCCGCCGTCGCGGGCGCGACTACGAAAAGGTCGGCTTCTTTCGCTATGGAAACGTGCTTGACGTCAAACTTTTTCTTTTCGGCGAAAGTGTCGAGCATAACTTCGTTGTTCGACAAAGTTTCGAACGACAAAGGCGCAACGAATTCCGTTGCGTTTTTCGTCATCACCACTTTGACGTTATAATTGCGTTTTCGCAGTAAGCTCACCAGCTCGCAGGACTTATAAGCGGCAATACCCCCGCTCACTCCCACGAGAACAGTCTTTTTCATCAGTCGACTTTGATTTCGATTTTTCCGCTGTAAATTTCTTCGGCAGCGTAGCTTATCGCATTAATATGCGCCTCTTCCAATTCATGCAGCTTAGTGGAATTGAGTTCTTTCGCTCTCTTTGCCAGTCCGCATACGAGCGCGTAGCGGCAGGGCGCTTTCTTAATAAGTTTGTCAATAGGCGGTTCTATCATCATAACTATCCTGTACCTCCGTATTAGTTATTCAAAATTTGATTTATTATATCTTCGTTGCGAAAAACTTTGCTTCTTTCCGCTTCGATAATACCGATTATTCTTTCGGCGCAGAGACTTACTTCGTCGTTGATTACGATATAGTCGTAATGTCTCGCGCACTCTATTTCTTCCTTGCTTACGTTAAAACGTAACTGCCTTTCTTCTTCTGACTCCGTCATTCTTCCCGAAAGCCTGTCCCACAAAGCCGATAAAGACGGCGGCGCAATAAATATGCTTACGCACTCCGGCATAAGTCTTTTTACGTTGCTCGCGCCGGTTGTTTCTATCTCCAAAAGGACGTCTTTGCCTTGATTAAGCAAACTTTCCACCGCGAATTTAGGGGTTCCGTAGCGGTTTGTGAACTTTTCGATAAATTCGAGCATTTCGCCTTCCGCTATCATTCTGTCGAACTCTTCGTTCGTCACGAAGCGGTAATTTACTCCGTCTCTTTCTCCGTTCCTCGGCGCTCTCGTCGTAGCCGACACGGAAAAATTCAAATCGTCTATTCTCTTAAACACTTCGCCCATAACGGTGCCTTTTCCCGCTCCGCTCGGACCCGATACGACAAACAATATTCCTTTTTTCATACTATTCGATATTCTGAACCTGCTCTCTTAATTTTTCAACTTCGTTCTTTAACGACAAAACCCTTTCGGTTATGTAAAGGTCGTTACTTTTACTTCCCGTCGTGTTTACTTCCCTGTTCATTTCCTGCACGAGAAAATCGAGTTTCTTCCCGACGGCGCCTTTCTCATCAAAAATCGCTCTTCCGTGTGCTATGTGACCTTTAAGACGGGTTATTTCTTCGTCGATATTTATTTTGTCGACGTAGAAACATATTTCGTTAAGCAATTTGGTTTCGTCCAGAGCTACTCCGTTAAGACTCTCTTCTATTCTCTGTCTTAACTTTTCTCCGTGTTCCGCGCTGACCTGCGGGGCGCGTTCTTCTATTTCTTTCGTGAGTCTTTCGATTTCGTCGAGCTTGGTAAGCATATCGGTCTTTAACATTGCCCCTTCCGCAGCTCTCATCTCAACGAGTTTTTGGCAAGCCGACTCGGTAGCCTTTTTCGTCAAAGCGACCACTTCGTTCTCGTCGTCTTCTTCGCTCTGCAATGCAAGGACTTCGGGCATTTTCATAACGCTGCAAACGGTAAGATCGTTCGTAAGACCTATCGCTTCCAGTTCTTTCCCTATCTCGAGATAGCGTTTGGCAAGCACTATATCGGGTTGTATAGCCGACTTTCCCTGTCTTTTGTCTTCGTAGTTTACGTATACGTCGACGTGCCCCCGCGTAAGGTACGAAGAGATGGTCTTTTTTACCGCGTCTTCGCAGTAAACGAGCATTCGCGGCAACTTCGTCGCTACGTCTAAAAAGCGGTGATTAACCGTCCTTAACTCGACCGTGACTTTTCTTTCGTCGGTTTCGGCTATTCCTTTGCCGTAACCCGTCATACTTTTCATATAATTGCTCCCTTGCAAATGATAATTTATTTTATCATACATTACTATTTTTGACAACGATTATTTTTATATATAATAATAGCTCATAACAACGTATAAGATTTTCGGCAGGTTTATTTCCGGATTAAAATCCGCGTGAAACCGACTTTATTTCCGTTTTTCCGCGTTTATAAGCAAAAAAGCGGTCGCAACCGACCGCTTACTTCGACTTCAAGTAAAAAATTATTTTTCGAGTTCTTCCAGAAACCGTTTCTCGTCCCAGATTTCTATTCCGAGTTTCTGCGCTTTGGCAAGTTTGCTTCCCGCGTCTTCCCCTACAATAACTAAGTTTACGTTTTTGGACACGCTCTCCGCCATTTTGCCGCCACGTTCAACAATAAGTTCGCTCGCCTTGCCGCGTTTATAAGAACTTAAACTTCCCGTAAGGACTACGGTTTTTCCCGAAAATACTCCCGTCTTTACTTCTTCCGTTTTAATTTCTATGCCCCGTGACAGCAGTTCGTCCACGAACTTATTATTATTTTCGTCGGCAAAATAGGCTACCACGTTGTCGGCGAGTACCTGTCCGAAATCGTCTATCGACAACAGTTCTTCTTTCGTAGCCGAACGGATTTTTTCCAACGATCCGAACTTGTCGCAAAGGGATTTAGCCGTCTTCTTCCCTATGCCCGAAATGCCGAGCGCAAACACGAACCTGTCCAAAGTAGTCGACTTGCTTTTCGCTATACTGTCGATAAGGTTGTCGGCTTTTT
>DJPE01000067.1:9523-10229 GCA_002439705.1 Christensenella sp. UBA6420 | reverse complement strand
AATTTCCCTTTATCGAAGATAAAATTTTTTCGGGTTAGGTATTGTGCAATATAATTATATATGTTAAAATATTTATAACTATCGGTGTACGTCCGGTAAACCGATGAAACTTTGGTAGGAAATATGCTTATGACACGTAAAAAAATTATTCCTTTCATTTTGTTGACAACGCTTATTCTGGCGGTGATAGTCGCCGTCGGTTTCGGCATGAGCGAAGGACGCGCCGACGCGGAAGCCGCGGTAAACTGGAGCGCGAGAGTCACAAAGCAGACTACCGTCAACGGTCAGACCGAATACGTCGACATTGCTTCCGGCAGCAACGTTACCGACACGACCAACTTCACTTTCGTCATTTCCGGATATGCCGAAAGCGACAACTTCGAATATTACGTTTCCCGCGACAAGATAGAAAACGATAAAGAAACCCTGGACGCCCTTAACGCGGAGTGGACGAGAATATCGGACAGAAGACAGATAGACGCCGACACCGTGGGGCTTACGAGCGTGTTCACGTCGGCAAACAAGGACGAAGTATATATCTATTTTCGCCGTAGTTACACCGAAAATTCGAGAGTAGCCACCGAATACTATTCCACGTTCTGGCATCTTGTCATAAATTGCAGCCTTACCGAATCCGACTTAGGGATAGAAGAAATCAAAGCCACCTTTTTAAGGAACGGCGTTTCCGTCGACTACAACGGCGGTT
>DJPE01000067.1:2667-9470 GCA_002439705.1 Christensenella sp. UBA6420 | reverse complement strand
GTGGGCTTACGCTTCTACGTCACCACGAAGTACATGAACGACAAAGGAGTCGCTTTCAACGCCGGGAACGAACTTCTCAGCTATTCCGTCGACGGCAAGGACGTCTCCGACAATACGAAGTGCTGGCTTCCCATGAACTACAACTACGTCACCGTCACCGACACGTTAAGAAACGGCAGAGTGGATTTCAAAGTCACCGACGTGGGCGGAAGATACGCTAAATACGCAAGCTACGACGGCGTTAATATCGACACCAATGCTCCTTTGTTCTCCCTTTCCGCCACGACTTACGACAGTGCGACCGGCACGGTCAGGAACTATCAGAACAGGGAATGGGCAAGCGGCGACGTTACGTTCACCATTACCGACGCAAGCGAATGTATAAGCGGCGTTTCTTACTACTATTCCTACGACGGCGTAAATTTCACCCTTATTCCGTCCGACGTGCATATAGTAAGGACGACTACGAAAGGTATCCGTTTCCGCGCGCAATCTGCCGCGGGAGTAGTCTACGACTACAACGACGGAGCCGACTTTACGGTAAATATCGACGCGGTTCAGCCCGGAGCTGCCGCCACGGCGTTTACCGACGATCCCGACAAGAGCGGAACTCTTAAAGAAATTCCTGCGTCTTTCGACGCTCAGGCGAGCGAATATACCGCTCTCGCCGACGCGAACGGACAGGTTTATCTCAATATCTACAACAAAAACCGCGACGGAAACTACGTCAACAACGTCAGCGGAGCGAAGTTCTACTACGCAGTGTCTGTCGACGGCGGCGAATACGGCGAATATAAACAGGCTACCGTATCCGTGGACGACGGCGAAAACGTTTTTTACCGCGTGACCGACGTTTTGTCAAAGGGCGTTTCTTCCGACAGGAAGTATAAATTCTACGTCGAATCGGGCGCAGGACTCCGCAGTAACGTAACGGTCTACTCAGTAAAAATCCTTAACTCCTTCTTCGAAATCGAAGTAGGGGATATTACTTACACCCCGAATGCTTCGGGCTGGTCCGCCGCTCCCATACCCGTGTACGTCACCGTACCTACAGACTCGAAAATTCAGCGTAACAACGCGGGCGAAATAATAGGCTACACCACTCCTACCACGAAATACACGTTCTACTATTCTCCGCTTAACGTAGCGGGACTTACCTACGAAGCGCAGGGAGAATATTACAGCTACGTCGAAAACGAAGAAGGAAAATCGGTTTATAGGTTCTACCTTGCGGCGAGCGCGGAATCGGCGTTCTCCATTTACGCCAAGAACGGCGCGGGCAAGAGAAGCGACAATACCTATATAGGCGTCGACGTAATAAAGATAGACGTTCTCGAACCGGAAGTGGAAACTTCCGCTTATATTTTCCCCGAAAGCGACGTGGGCGGAAATTACGTTTATATCGCGAGTGCGGAATGGGTAAACGGCAGAATTATCTTTACCTTTAACGTAAAAGACGGCGTAAGCGGCGTGTACGTAAAGGACCTTAACTTCGCAGTAGACGGCGAAGGCAACCCCGTTTATAACAGCAACGGAGAACTTATCTGGCAGGAAAGCGCGAATTCGAGAACGGCAAGCGGCACCGTCAACAGAGAAGACGGCTCCCGTTACTACGTCTACAACGTGGAAATCGGTCTCCCCGATTCCACCGTGGTCAAGATGAGTAAGGAATACCGTTTCAGAATTTATACCGGTTCGGGCGTGTACAAGGATATAAGTTTCGTCGCCAACATCGACACGACGAGAATACAGCTCGACAGCATCGACTTTATCACCGACGAAAAGACGGAAAACGTCACCGTAATCAGCAACAAGATTACTTTACCGTCGGTTCGCGAAGGAGCGACGATAAGACTTATCCCTAACTCCGAACAGACAGGACACTTCAATTACTACGTTTATAACGAAGTTACCGGCGAATACGAATTAGTCGACGGAGAAGAACTCGAATTTACCGTTCCGTCCGACAGGAAAGGGGAACTTATTAAAAAATTCTACCTTGTCAGCAAAGCGAAAGACTATAAAGGAATATCTTATTCCACCGATTCGGCTACTCCGTACGAAATAGTCATCCCGTACAACACCCTTAACATCTCCATAAATTACGAACTTATCACCGATACCGTTTCGGGCAGCGCGGAGTGGGTGGACAGCAACCTTACCGTGCAGATAGGTCTTACGAGCGACGACACCGGTACGGTGAGAGAACTTACCGACGCCGAAAAAGCCGACTACACCTACTACTATATGCTCATAAACAACACTCCCGACCTTAACCTTACCGAAGCTATCAGAAACGGAACGTGGTTGAAGTGCGAAAACGGCGGATATATTTCGGGCAGCAACCTTTACACTTTCGAAATCGACTTTTCGCATAAGTCTTTCTACGGATACATAGCTTTGTCCGTCACGAACGAAGCGGGATTCCGTTCTTCCACCCCCGGCGACGTCAACAGACTCCTGTTTATCGACAGAACCACTCCCGACGTTTCGGCGATGATTTCCGTGACGAGCGGAATAAACGAAAGGACGACGATAGAAGGGGTAAGCACCAGGACTTATTACAGTAAGGACGAAATCACTCTCGTCCCGAGAACATATACCGACAGGTCTCTTATTACGTACTACTACTTCCTTGTCGGCGAAGACGGAACTCTCCCCACCGAGAACCCCACCGGCGACAACGCTAACGGCTGGACCAAACTTACGAGAAACCTTTCTCTCTACGTTACCGACGGAGAAACCGCTTCTTACGAGTACCTTTTCTACGCCGTGAACGAACTCGGCAGATCCGCCGGCGGCGTTTCGGGCGAAAGATATGTTTTCGAAATAGACGTTTCCAAAATTAGCGGAACGTTAAGTTATAACCAGAACGACGGCGGATACTACGACCCCACGCTCGGGATGCAGGCGTATATATGGAAAGAGTCGGCGAGTATCTCCCTTAAAGTAATCGGCAGCAACATCTACGTCAAGTACTACTACTCGATAGACGACGGAAAGACGTGGGAACCGTATCTCGAACCCGGCGGCAACGAAGCCTTCTACGCCCCCGGCGAAAACAACGCCAAGACTTTGACGTTCGACACCAATTACTTCCCCGACGGAATTAACAACGCATTCTCCTTCAAAGCCGTCAACAAAGCCGGTTCGGAGTATATTTTCAAAGAAAAAATCTACATAGCGATAGACACTATGACTCCCGAATTTTCGGTTAGTCTGTCGGTGGACGGAGTAAGTTACGACGGCGGCGGTACCGAACTTTCCTCTTACACCGCGACCAACTGGTCCAACCGCCCCGTAACGATAAAAATAAACCCCATAAAAGTAAACGTCAGCGGAGTTAAGTACACTTACGTTATTGAATATCTCGTAAACAAAACTCCCACCACGACTACCGAAAGAGAAACCCCGTCGAACGATACCTTTACGACCGATAGATTGGACGGTTTCGGCATAAACCGCGACGCGGTGGTTACGATAAGAGCTACGAGCAGGGCGGACAGTTCCAAGTATTCGGTAGTTTCGTTCAGAGTAAAAGTAGACCAGACGATACCGGTGTTTACCCTTACCGGACAGGCGCACAACGACGACTATACGGAGACCAAGACAATAACTTCGGGCGAATGGACCAATTATCCGGAAGTGAGTATAAGTAGGGCTACCGACCCCGATTACGTAAACGTAAGTAACGTTCATTACACTTACACCTATAAAGACCTTGAATCCACGGGTGTAACTAATAATGAATGGAATGAAAGCATCCCCGACTTCGATAAGATATGTACCATTACGGTGACCGCTCGTTCCGACGCGGGACTTACCTACGTTCAGGAATTCGACGTCAATATCGACACCGTGGCTCCGAAGATAAAATTTATGAAATCGGAAGCCATATCGGTAATTTCGGGCGGAAAACAGTATATAGACCTTAAAGTGTACGTAGAAGAAGAGAATATCGAAATCTGCGAATACATAACTACCAAGGGCGAAACCCGCGGCTTTGCGTTCGACCCGTCGGGATACGTCATATCCACGAGCTCGGTCGATAACACTATTAAGTACGACAAAGACGGCGTGGAATACAGGGGTTACGTTTATATCTACGTAAAAGACTACGCCGGCAACGTGGCTACCTTTGAATTCTATATGCTTCCGTTCGAACTCGACGTCAATAACGTCACGTTAAAGGACGATGACCAAACGACTATCGACAGGTACGAAACCGACCTTAACGCCGCCGAAAGCTATATGGAACCCGCGAGAGTAACCTATTTCAGGAACCTTATTCAGCGTTTGCGCGACAGGGTTAATACTTTGGAAAACGAGATAGCGACTTACAGAACCTACCTCGAAAAATTGGCGCAAAGGACGAGCTTCGAATTGAAGAGCGACTACGCCGAAATGTACGAGTATCTCGAAACCTATAACAACTACAAACTTTACGGGCAGGAATGGATACAGGAAGCGATAACGGAAGACGCGGGCAGCGTTTATTACGCGTATTTCCAGAACCTTACCACGCAGTTTGAACGGTTAAGAAAGCAAATGGCTGCGGTCGAAGACATAGAAGACCAGGTGACGAAACTGCCCGCAATAAACATGGTGGAAGCCACCGACTACGACGACGTGCTGACGGTGTACAAGGCTTACGGCGACCTTACGTCCGACCAGAAGGCGTGCTTTACCACACACCTTTACACTAAGTTGTTGGCGCTTAAAAAGCGTTGCGAAATACTCCTTCTTACCGACGAAGACAGCGGAATATCGTTGGACGGCGGATTTGCCGAACAGGCTAAAATAAAGGTAGAGAGTTTTGCCGAAGGTTCGGAATACTACACCAACGCGCAGACCGCCGTACTTAACGCCGTCAAGGACGAAAATGCGGCGAGAGCCATCGTAGCTATATACAGAATAAGTATCGTGGGCGCGGCAAGTCAGACTTCCACCGGCAAAGTCACGATAGAAATGCCCATTCCCGAAGCCTATCGTCAGTACGTTCGTTTCGCGGTATACGAGATGAGCTCGGACGGAGCTTTGACGCAGGTCAAGGACATGAAGATAAACGGCGACGGCAAGGCGGTTACGTTTACCAGCGACGAACTTACCACTTACGTTCTTACCACCAAAGCCAACATTCAGGTAAACGACACCAAGACCGACACGTACGGAAAATTTCTGGGGCTCGACCTTGACGTGGAGATGATAAGGACTCTCGCAATAATCGGCGGCGTACTCTTCGCAGTCGTGATAGTCGTGGTAATCATCGCCGGAATAAGACATAAACGCTTCCTTAACACCTACAACAGAGCCTACAAGAGCGGAATATACAGAAGGGGAATACAGCGTATCCCGAAAGGCAACACCCGTCCGAGAACCAACCCGCAGTATCCTACCGAACGTGTAAAGACTCAGAAAAAGCCGTACTAAAAGTGAGAAACAATGTGCTTTTACAGGAAAAAACTATATAAACAGCAACAGGAATTATTAAACCGCCTTGCGAAAATCGAGCAGGACGGACAGAACAGCCGCGAAGTAATAACTACCGCCGTCACGGCGTCCAACGCCGCGGTCGTGAACGGAATTAAGGCTACCGTGGACGCAGTCGCGGACAACGTACGCAATATGACCGCCAATAACGAAACCCGTCTTACCGAAGTCAAGGAGGAGTTAAGAACCAACCTTACCGAGATAAGAACCAACGTCGAAGGCAGCCTTAAAAGCGTGCGCGAAGATAACGAGAAGCAATTAGCCGCGATGCGCGAAGTCGTGGAAGAAAAACTTGCCGGTTCTCTCAACGAACGCCTTAACGCCACCTTTAACGCGATAAACGAACGACTCGACGCGGTAAACAAAGGCTTAGGCGAAATGCAGGCGTTAAATAGCGGCGTCACCGACTTGAAAAAGGTTCTCGCCAACGTAAAAACCAGGGGGATGTGGGGCGAAGTCAGTCTTGAAAATCTTCTCGACGGAATTTTAACCAAAGAACAATACGCCACGCAACAGAACGTTACCGGAAAAAGAAACGGCGAAGCGGTGGATTTCGCGGTAATTTTACCCGGTAAAAAAGAAGGAAGAGTTTATCTTCCCATCGACGTAAAATTTCCGCTCGAAGACTATCAAAGAATGGTCGAAGCGAGCGAAATGGGAAATATAGAAGAAACGCAGTCGGCGTTGAAAGCGTTGGAAAACGCGGTTAAAATTCAGGCTAAGTCGATTAGTTCCAAATACATAAACCCGCCGTATACTACCGATTTTGCCATAATGTATCTGCCGATAGAAGGTCTTTACGCCGAGATTATCCGTAACCCGGGTCTAAGCGAAGAGTTGCAGCGGAAATATAAAGTAGTTCCCGCAGGGCCTACCACCATAAGCGCTATCCTTAACAGCCTTCAATTAGGCTTCCGCACCCTTGCCATACAGCGCAGCAGTCGGGAAGTGTTCGACCTGCTTGCAGAGTTCAAGAAAGATTTTAACAAGTTTATAGAGAATATAGAGTCGGCGCAAAGACAAGTCGACACCGTGAAGAACACTCTCGAAACCGCAACCAAGAGAAACGAAATAATAATGAGAAAACTTAACAAGGCGGAAACTTTGTCTATTCCCGAAATAGAAGAATCGGAATAAAATAATCTTTGCGGAGAACAAAATGAAAAAGATAAAAAATCTATCGTTCTTAATTATACTCGCCGTAACCGTAATAACGCTCGTTACGGCGTGTTCTTTTTTAAGTCCCGACAGCGGCGGAAATAAGTACGCCGTCACTCTCGACCTTAACGGCGGAGCCGGCGTGTCTGCTGCCG
>DJPE01000067.1:0-2661 GCA_002439705.1 Christensenella sp. UBA6420 | reverse complement strand
GATTTTGTCGACAACGGGAAACTAAAAAAGCCTGTTTCGACACCCGTAAAATCGGGTTTTGATTTCGACGGTTGGTATTTCGATAAAGACTTTACCGAAGAAGCTACTTTCGGCGAAGCCTTGACGGAAGATATTACCGTGTACGCCAAGTGGACGGAAAGGCCCTACAAAGCCACCGTCGTTCTGGGTGGCAACGACAATAAAGAAATTACCGTAAACGAAGAAAACAAGTTCGTCATTCCGTCGGAATACGAAGTAAAAGTTGGGTACGACTTCGACGGTTGGTTTACAGACGCCGCATTGAAGACCCCCGCCGATTTTACCGAAACGGCGACCGAAGACAGAGTTTTCTACGGCAAGTGGACGGCTGTCAGGTACGAAATAAAGTACGTTACCGACGGCGTGGCGAAAGAGCCGCTCGACGCAAAGCGTTATTATACCGTCGAAGATAAGATAGTCTTTTCTTCCCCGTCGGCAATAAAGAGCGGATACGACTTTTTGGGTTGGTTCGACGAAGACGGCGGAAAAGTAATCTCGATAGAAAAAGGCAGTACGGGAGATATCGTCCTTACCGCGAAATTTATCTGCCGAAACAATTATATAGAATACGTCAAAGGCGGCTCGGTAGACGGTAGCGTAGCGAGAGCAAATCTTCCCAATTCCGCTTCGAAAACAGATTTAGTAAGCCTTATTACCGTAAGCGACAGAGCGACTTTCGTCGTAAAAGACGGCGACGGCAACGTAATAGATAAGGAAACGGAAACCGCCCTTGCCGTCGGCGACAATAATTATTCCGTGACGGTAAAAGCGGAAGACGGAACGGAAAGGGAATATACCCTTAACGTACACAGATACGACGACAGCACGGTAGTGGTTACTTTCGCGTATTCGGGGCTTTTTACCGATTTGACGGTAAGCGTTTCTAAGGGCGCGACCGTGCCGTGCCCCAAAGCGGAAAACGCGACGGGTTACGACTTTATAGGTTGGTTTACGGACGAAGAATATACTGCGGAATACGACTTTAATTCCGCCGTGGTTACCGATATTACTGTCTACGCAAAGTATGAAGCGATAAATTATAACGTAGTTTACAATGCGGGAGTGTGGACGATAGACGCGGAAGTGCCGTCTACCTTTACCGTTACGGATACCGTTACTTTACTGCCGCCCGTATCTAAAAACGATAACGCCGACGACGAAAGGTACGTTTTCGACGGTTGGTACACGAGCGAAAATTCTCTCGTTACCGAAATACCCGCGGGTACTTGCGGCGACGTGGAATTGTTCGCCCGTTACAGCCTTAAAGACGATAAAAAGATAAGTTATCTCGAAGAAAACGTCTATTCGCCCGCTGCCGAAATTTACGCATCCGAATTTGTCGACTATCTCAATTACTGCTCGTACGCAAGACGAGCAAGCACCGCTTTTACCTTACTCGTACCGGTAAGCGAAGATTACGATAATTACGTTCAGGACAAAATTCACGAATTTGTAAGCGGCAACGTTTCCGCTGCCCTTTTAGGGGTCGTGGACGGGTCTTCGTTCAGTAAGGATACGAATACGACGACGGTAAACGGCGTGGTTTACGATAAATATAACGTCACGATAAACCTTGATTTCGTCTACCCGACCGAAGCTATAAGCGACGCCGACGCATATACTCAATTAAAATACGGTATGCACGGTTTCGTTTCGACGAGAAGCGAAGACTACGACTCGTTCGCAATAAACTATATAAACGATAGCGTGAGCGTATCGGACACCGACAAACTTTTCTTCGCCGTGACCAACGGTTATCGCCCCGAACCCGTAGCGGGAAGCGCGGCGGAAAGAATATATAACAAGGCTAAGAGCGTATTAAGAAAGATAGTTGACGACGATATGCCCGACGAAGAAAAGGCGCACGCAATTTACGACTACCTTATCCTTAACGTAGCTTACGACTACGACCTTTTGGACTACGTTCAGAAAAATTCGGGACTTAGTAAACGCGACACGCAAAAGTATAACGGTTTCGCTCTCGAAGGGGTATTCGACGACGGCAGAGCGGTATGCGACGGAATAAGCAAAGCCTACGCCCTTATGTGCAATATCGAAGGGATAGAGTGCCTGCAAGTCACGGGCAATACGGTAAAAGGAGTCGGACACGCTTGGAATAAATTTAAGGCGGACGGAAAGTGGTACAACGCCGACCCGACGAGCGGCGGCTTGCTTTTGACAAACAAGAACGGCGACAGCGCGGAAGGAATAACGCACAGATACTTTATGCTCACCGACGAAGAGATGCGTAAGAGCAATATCCCCGACGCGGGCAAAACGGGACTTACCGACAAGGTAGCCGATAATAAATACGACTTTTTCGCAACGCAAACCTTTACCTACGGCGGAACGGAATACGACTACGTTTTGGAATCCGCCGCCGAATGGAAAATCGCCGCGAGATATATAAAAACGATGGTTTCGGAGTACGGAGTAGGGCTGATTGCGGAATTCAAAACCACCGTCACTACCGAAAGCGACGCTGCCGCCGCGGTAAAAACGGCGTTTTCGGGCGTATATAACGGAACGTACGTCGTGTACTTCGACGCAAACACGCAGGTAGTAATAATTTGGCTGATGTAAAAAACCGACCAAGCGAATCCGACCACTCGTTATGCGGGA
>DJPE01000008.1:6939-7478 GCA_002439705.1 Christensenella sp. UBA6420 | reverse complement strand
CTTCTTGCGTGAATCTTATCGTCTACCAAGTGAACGAGTTTCAGCATGTACATATAACCGACGGTAACTCTGTTTTCGAACGGTTCTCCCGTACGTCCGTCGTAAAGCTGAATCTTGCCGTCCAAAGGCAGGTTGTTGTTCTTGAACATTTCCTGAATGTCGTTTTCGGTCGCGCCGTCGAATACCGGCGTAGCTACCTTGATGTCGAGCATCTTAGCGACTAACCCCAAGTGAACTTCCAGAACCTGACCGATGTTCATACGGCTCGGAACGCCCAACGGGTTAAGGACTATCTGCAAAGGAGTACCGTCTGCAAGGAACGGCATATCTTCTCTCGGCAACACTCTGGAAATAACGCCCTTGTTACCGTGACGTCCCGCCATCTTATCGCCGACGGAAATCTTACGTTTCTGCGCGATATACACTCTTACGAGTTTGTTTACGCCGGGGTCGAGTTCGTCCTTGTTTTCTCTCGTGAATATCTTGACGTCTACTACCGTACCGCCTTCGCCGTGCGGAACTTTCAAGGATACGTCTCT
>DJPE01000008.1:0-6848 GCA_002439705.1 Christensenella sp. UBA6420 | reverse complement strand
TCGGTTTCGCCCTTGGGAGTAACTTTACCTACGAGATAATCTCCGCTTCTTACTTCCGCGCCTATCATTACGATACCGTCGGCGTCGAGATTTTTGAGCAGGTCTTCGCTTACGTTAGGAATATCTCTCGTGATCTGTTCTTCGCCCAACTTGGTATCTCTCGCTTCGAGTTCGTATTCTTCTATATGGATAGTGGTGAATACGTCGTGTTTAACCAACTCTTCGCTTATAAGGATAGCGTCTTCGTAGTTGTAACCTTCCCAGGTCATAAAGCCTATGAGAATGTTACGTCCGAGAGCGAGTTCTCCGTTCTGAGTGGCGGGTCCGTCGGCAAGCACGTCGCCGGCGTTTACTTTGTCGCCTTTATTTACTATCGGGCGTTGGTTGATACAAGTGCCCTGGTTGCTTCTTCTGAATTTCTGAAGTTCGTATACTTCTTCTTCACCGTCTTCTTCGAGTACGACGATTTCGTCCGCGGTGACCGACTGAACGGTACCCGCTTTTTTAGCGATGATACATACGCCGGAGTCGTACGCTACCTTATATTCCATACCCGTTCCTACCACGGGGGCTTCGGGACGGAGCAAAGGAACAGCCTGACGCTGCATGTTACTACCCATAAGAGCGCGGTTTGCGTCGTCGTTTTCAAGGAAGGGAATAAGGCTGGTCGCTACCGATACGAGCTGTTTCGGGTCGACGTCCATGTAATCTACTTCGCTTGCGGGATATTCCTTTATATCTTCGCGGCAACGGCACGTAACGCGGGCGTGAACGAAGCGGCTGTCTTCGGTAAGGGGTTCGTTAGCCTGAGCTACGATGTACTTATCTTCTTCGTCCGCCGCAAGATAATCGACGTGGTCGGTTACTACGCCGGTAGCTTTATCAACTTTACGGTAAGGAGCTTCGATAAATCCGTATTCGTTGATTTTCGCGTAGGAAGACAAGGAAGTGATAAGACCGATGTTCTGACCTTCAGGAGTTTCGATAGGACACATTCTTCCGTAATGGGAGTGGTGAACGTCACGAACTTCGAAGCCGGCTCTTTCTCTGTTAAGTCCGCCCGGTCCGAGTGCGGAAAGTTTACGCTTGTGAGTAAGTTCCGCAATGGGGTTCGGTTGATCCATAAACTGGGACAACTGGCTGCTTCCGAAAAATTCTCTTATAGCGGAAGACACGGGTCTTATGTTTATAAGGGACTGCGGAGTAACTTCGTTGGGGTCCTGAGCTATGCTCATTCTTTCCTTGATTACTCTTTCGAGTCTGGATATACCGATACGGAACTGG
Organism: Christensenella sp. UBA6420; assembly: GCA_002439705.1. GTDB lineage: Bacteria > Bacillota > Clostridia > Christensenellales > DTU072 > CAG-1782. The sequence continues at coordinate 5,564 of DJPE01000008.1, read as the reverse complement.
TTTTGGAGAAGTTCTCCCACGCTTCTTACTCTACGATTGCTCAAATGGTCGATATTGTCGCAGAAGTAGAATCCGTACTTCATTCCGAGATTGTAGCTTATGGTAGCCACGATATCGTCGGTGGTTATGTGTTTTACCACAAGGTCGTCTTTGTGCGCCGCGCAGGCTCTCTTCAAGGCTTCCTTGTCGTCGCCGAACTCTTCGAGTAAAGGCAATAACGCGGGATAATAAACCTTTTCCTTAATGCCGATGTTGCGGGGATTTTCGCCGATATACGAAGTAAGGTCGACGGTGTTGTTACCGATTACCTTGTATTCCTTTCCGTCGGGAGTAGCGACGTAGACCACGTTGATACCGGAGTCCTGAATTTCTTTCGCCTTTTCTTCGGTCATCACTTCGCCTTTTTCGGCAAGGATTTCTCCGTCGGGCGAAACCGCGTCGCGGGACAGCGTCAACTTGTTTATTCTTTCCGCGAGAGAAAGTTTTTTGTTGAACTTATATCTGCCTACGTGACTTACGTCGTAACGACGGGAGTCGAAGAATATGTTGTGGATAAGAACGTCGACGCCGTTGGTCGTGGGTACTTCGCCCGGTTTCAGACGACGATAAAGTTCTATCTTCGCTTTTTCTACGTCTTCGATATCTCCGTCCTTTTCGGCGGTAGCCATTATCATGGGGTCGTTGTCGAAGAGTTCGAACAATTCTTTGTTCGTTCCGTATCCCAACGCTCTCAACAAAACGGTGGAAGTTATTTTACGGTTACGGTCGACTCTTACGCTTAACACTCCGGTGGGGTCCTGTTCGAATTCCAACCACGCGCCGCGGTTAGGAATAACGGTCGTGCCGTAGCGCATAACGCCGTTTTTATCGAGTTCTCCCTTAGTGTAAACGCCCGGGCTTCTGACGAGCTGGCTTACCACTACTCTTTCGGCGCCGTTAATGATGAAGGTACCTTTTTCCGTCATTTTGGGAATATCGCCCATAAATACGGTCTGTTCCAACATTTTACCGGTGTCTTTAACCGTGAGTCTTACCTTAACCTTCAACGGAGAAGTGTAGGTAACGTCTCTCTCTTTACATTCCTTGATGGTGTACTTGCAGGTACCGTCAAGGGTATGATCCAAGAATTCCAACTCAAGTTTTCCGCTGTAGTCGGTAATCGGGGAAAAGTCCTGGAAAACTTCGCTGATACCTTCTCTTATGAAGGTGTCGTAGGAATCTCTCTGGACTTCAATTAGATAAGGCATGTCGAGAATGTGTTTTATCTTACTGAAAGACCATCTCTCGGTTTTGCCGCACTTAATCTTGTGGATTTTCTGAGACATCGCATTGCTCCTTAATAAAAAATTCATTTCACGCGGTGAAAAAATCGCCGTACCGTATAAAACCGCAAGTATCCCCAAACCCCAAAACCTTTCGTTTTCGGGTTAAAGGGTATGATACTTTAGAATATTTATACATTGTAGCATTATAGTCGATTTTTGCAACAGTGTCAAATATATTTATTAAAATAAATAAAATTTTATAAAAATTCTTCTCCGCGCCGCGGCGGCGGGGTAAAATTTTTTTTAATGTTGACTTATAATCGAGTTTCGGTTATTATAGTTAAAGAATTATATTTCCACAGGAGTGAATAAAATGGAAGAAGAAAAGAAAGTAACGTCCGAAGCCGCGGTTTCGGAAGCCGAAAAAGCCGCTTTCAAGCAAGGCTATAAAGAAGCGAAAGGGTTTAAGAACAAGTTTCGTTATATCGTCGATTTCGTAAAATCTCACGAAAATCTGAGACAGGTCATACTTTTCACGCTGTTCAGTATGTGCTGCGCCGCGGGTCAGATGATAACGCAGTTCGTACTTAAATATTCCTTGCAGACCGTAGAGTCCCTTAGCCACGGGTTCAAATGGTTCATATTCGACTTTTCCGACAGCAACACCGCCGACTTTATCGGATTTTTGGCGGGTTCGGTCGTAGGACAGGTTCTTACCTTTATCCTTAACCGCAAAAAGACCTTCAAGTCCACCAACAACGTGCTTATTTCCGGCACGATGTACGCAATAATGGCGGTGGGTATCATACTTTTGCAAACCGCTCTCGGCGGCTGGGTCACCAACGCTTGCCAGAAAGCCCACCCCGTCGACAAATCTTCTTTCTTAGGCTTTATCTACACCCTTACCGGTATGGCTGTGGGCGGACTTACCGCGTTCGTAATAAACTTTCTCGGAAACAAATTCCTTATTATGCGTAACTGGGGCAAGAAAAATCTCCCCGCGGAAGAAGCGCAGACCGCCGCTACCGATGACGACGGAAACGACGGAGAAAACGAATAATGCGACTCGACAAGTATCTGAAAGTTGCGAGAATAATAAAACGCCGCTCGGTCGCCAACGAAGCGTGCAGCCACGACAGAGTGACGATAAACGGCAAGGAAGCGAAACCTTCCAAGGAAGTCAAAGTCGGCGACGTGGTTACGGTAGGTTTCGGCGACAACAAACTTACCTTCCGTGTTCTGGAAGTTCCCGAAGGAAACGTCGCGAAGAACTCCGTCGGAATGCTCTACGAGATTATAGGATAATATGTTTGACGTAATTATACCCGCCGCGGGAAAGTCCGTAAGAACGGGTTTTGACAAACTTAACGCGAAAATAGGAACGTTAACCGTGCTGCAACGCGCGGTTAACGCTTTTTTAGGCGTGGAAGGGATAGACAAAATAATAATAGTCGGCGATACCGACCTTTTCGACGGAAGAACCGACGTGACGGTCGTTAAAGGCGGCGACACGCGGTCGGAATCGGTAAAAAAAGGACTCGCCGAAGTCACTGCGGAATACGTCCTTATCCACGACGGAGCAAGACCTTTCGTCGATAACGACTTAATAAAACGCGTGATGAACGCCACTTTGGCTTTCGGTAGCGCAGTCCCCTGCCTGCCCGTCACCGATACCCTTATGGAAAAGGACAAAAACCAACTCGTCCGCTCCGCCGACAGAGAACTTTTCGCTTCGGTGCAAACCCCGCAAGGCTTCAAAACCGAACAGTTAAGAAGAGCCTTTTCGGCGGCGCAAGGTAAAATAGACGCAGGTAAACTTTACACCGACGAAAGCAGCCTTTACGCCGAATTTATCGCCCCGTGCAGAATGGTAGACGGCTCCGCCGCCAATAAGAAAATAACCTACGAATCGGACTTCTACGGTCTTAACGCCAAAGTCGGCACCGGCTTCGACCTGCACAAATTCACCAAAAATAAGCAACTGCGACTCTGCGGAACCGATATTCCGTACGAATACGGACTACTCGCCCACAGCGACGGCGACGTGGCTATCCACGCCCTTATGGACGCCCTTCTTACCGCCGTGGGAGAACGGGATATAGGCGTCCTTTTCCCCGACGACGACCCCGCCTACGAAAATATAAACAGCGTGGTTTTGCTGAGCCGCGTGACCGATATAGTGTCGTTAAAGAACGCCGTAATAAAATCGGTAAATATCGTAATCATCGCCCAAAACCCGAAACTCTCCCCCCACATAGAAAAAATGCGTCGGAATATCGCCGCGTATCTCGGAATAACCCCCGACTCCGTCGGCATCTCCGCTACCACCACCGAAAACGTGGGGATAATAGGAGAAAATAAAGCCATTGCGGCGTTTGCAACGGTCGTTCTTATATAACTATCCGACCAAGCGTTATGCGGACTGCAAAGTGAAGTTGCCTAACGGCAGTGAAGTTATCGCGTAGCGATAGTGAAGTTCGGCTTCGCCGAGTGAAGTTTCGAGCAAGACTCGAAGTTAAGGATAAGATATTAGAAAAAGATAGGATTTAGTGTCCTATCTTTTTCTTTGCTCATACGGGTGGGCGGGCGGGATATAAATAACCGATATATAGATAAAAACGGAATAGAACTACTATCCTATTCCGTCTTAATCTTTTTCCATAACTCAAAACCGTTGGTTTTGAACTTCACTGCCGTAAGGCAACTTCACTGTCACTATGTGACAACTTCACTTCGCCTACGGCGGAACTTCACTTAACGATAAATTCGTCGTATCGCTTGTTCGTCTACGCTTCTACTACGTTGATTTTAATCTTCGCAATGGTTTCTTTATAGCACCAGATATCCGCGTTATATATTCCGAGAGCCTTAATGGTTTCGTGCAAGGTCACTTTCTTTTTGTCCACGGTATACCCTGCTTTTGCCAAAGCGTCCGCTACGTCCTGCGTGGTTACGCTGCCGTACATTTTTCCGCCGTTGCACTTAACGGGAACGGATACTTCCTTGCCGTTGAGTTCTTTGCAGAGAGCGAGTGCGGCGGCTTTCTCTTCCGCGAGCCTTTTCGCTTCGTTGGCTTTCTTCTGATTGAGTTCGTTTATCGCGTTTTTCGTAGCTTCCATTACCATTTTTTTAGGAATAAGAAAATTGCGAGCGTATCCGTCGTTGACTTCCGCCACGTCGCCTTTCTTGCCCATTGCCTTCACGTCCTGTAACAAAATTACTTTCACTTCAAGCCACTCCTTATGTTTTAGTTTTTAATAATTATAAATTCCGCAAGGTCTTTTGTCAACTCTCATATCTCATATACAAAGAATAATATCGTTACCTGTTCGCATACTAACGACGAAATTAACTTAAAGGAGTAAAACATGTTACAACTCAAATGCACTACGGCAAATTGCCAACACAACGTAAAATGTCACTGCAACGCAGGAATAATATCCGTCAACGATAAAGGTCTCTGCGACAGCAAAATAAAACGCCCCGGCGGCGCGCTCGAACAAACTTTCAAGGATATGGAAGCGGGCGACGAATTCCTTAACGACGCTCCGTCCGTGGTTCAATGTACCGCCCGTTGCGTCTACAATAAAAATAACCGCTGCTCGTCCACCGCCATTCTCGTCCACGACGTAATGTTGTCCACAAAATGCGCAACGAGAATTAAAAAGTAAAGAACCCGCGCTCAAAGCTCGGATAAATTCCAACAACACAACACGCCGTCTATAAAAACGGCGTGTCGTTTTATTATTCTAAATTCTTTTATTCGCTTTACGCCTTAGTTACCGTACCGCCTTTACTTACAGTTCCGTCCGAACAATAGACGGTATAATCGCCCGTATAATAGTCCCAATAACTATTGTAACCATCACTGATAATTTGCCACTCTTCACAAGTGCCGTTATATCTGATTTCGGTTAAATTGTCACATTCATAGAACGCACCTTCGCCGATACCCGTCACACTATTTCCGATTGTCACACTCGTAAGTCCGCTACATCCAAAGAACGCATATGACGGAATTGTAGTTACGTTATTTCCTATATTTACAGTAGATAATTTTATACATCCGCTAAAAACGGCATAATAAGAATAATCACCTGCACTCGTACACGCCGTGGCATTCCAATTAACTGTGATAAGTCCGCTACATCCAGAGAACGCAGAATCGCCGATACTCGTCACACTATTTCCGATTGTCACACTCGTAAGTCCGCTACATTCATAGAACGCATACACACCGATACTCGTCACACTGTCGGGGATTGTTATACTCGTAAGTCCGCTACATCCATAGAACGC